>NZ_LCTF01000037.1 GCF_001663375.1 Caldivirga sp. MU80 | reverse complement strand
CACCAGGAGGACCATAGAAGAGCAGGTGAGGCAAGTCACCACGCCTAACAAACTCAAGCAAACCAACCTTAACACCCTCCTGATCAACCAAATCCACAAGCCTAACAGGCCTAAAACGCTCCACCCATGGCTCCTGGAAGGTTAACTGTGCTGCCTTAGACACCCGCTAAATAACCTACATTAACTTATAAACCTTAACCTCACTAATCCTCATTCGACTCTTCCTTCCCCTCCGCCCTACTCCTAAATTTATTAACATAGTCCTTACCTGGATCCTCAGTTTCATAAAGCTCCTTTCTCCTAGCCTCAAGTAGATTATCACTTAACCCGAGAAGGGATGCGTAGGTCTCAACCCTAACACCCATCGGCAAGTACTCCCTCCAGTTAATTACCCTAAGCAGATGGTGGGCCACCACTAGTCTCCTTGGCCTACCCTGGCTCCATATTCTAAGTAGGTTTGACTTAGCCAGGTCTAGATCCTCCTGCTTGAAGGCCCTTCCAAGTAGGTATGCTGGGAAGCCGCCGATGACCACTACGTCGGCCTTAATACTCAATGCAAAGTCAATGGCCTCGTTGGAGAGTGGGCCCTGTACATCAGGTAGGTAGAGTAGTGAACCTGAGTCATCAATTATGGCCAACCCGACGACATAGCCTGTTCTACTACCTGGCTTACCGTGGGGTATTGGTTTTGAGAAGATTAGCCTAGTGTTGTTGATGTTGATCACCTGTCCATCACACTTAACCCACTTACCCACTAAACCCTGCATGGCCTTAAATAGGCCAATACCCCTCCTCCTTTGGCTTGGGTTAACTGTTTCGTAATCCTTGGCGAAAACCACCTTACCCCCGTAAACTGTTTCGTAATCCCTATCCCCAGTACCCATGTATAAGCTGCCGTAGGGTGGCGTGAAGTGGTCCCTGTGGTAATGGGATATGAATAGGTAATCAACCTTATCAACCAGTTTCATTAAACCCTCCCTAAAGCCCCTAAGCGCCTCAAACTCCCTTGGGTGGGGTGGTAGGCCAAACCTAATGGGCACTAGGCTAGCCCCTGGGTCGAGGATGATCCTCAGGTCCTTGGTTTCAACGTACAGGCTCATGGACCTAACCCCAAGGCTCTCCTCACCAATAGGCCTAATGAACACGGTTAAGGATGCTAGGTACCGGTTTTAACACTTTCATTGCCAGTGAATTTAAATGCCCCAAGTAGCGCCAGGCCCATGATGAGTGGTGATGCTGATAGGTACATTAACCCATGCCTATAACCCGACGATGATATGGCGTACCCTATGTAAAGTGGCCCAATTACGTTGGCTATTGGGAAGGCGGCATTATAGACACCGTAAGCCGTCCCCCTCCTGCCCAGCCCCGTTAACCGTGACACCAGCGCCGAACTTGAGACGCTGTAGGTTCCCCAAACCAGGGAGTACGTGGCCATGGCTGTGAAGGCGAGGAGCGGGTTAGGTGGAATTAGGGCGTTGATGATGAAGTATAGCCCCGCTAATACCAGGCTTAGGTTAAAGATAACCCACGCATTAGTCGACTTAAGCACCCTGGTGAATGCGTAGATTACTGGTATCTCCAAAAAGGCCTCAATGCTAAGCGTTAATGTTGCTAACGCGTACCCCATTCCCAAGTCAAAGGCGTAGAAGACGGGTATGTAGAGGTTCTTGGCAACATCAGTGAATAGGAAGATGACCACCGCCACAGTGAATAACCAGAAAACACCAGATATCCTCACGTGGTTCTGCACCACATCACCCACGTTCACTGTTACTACGTGTGAATCGTTAGTTGCTAAGCCCCTTGCCAATGCGTAGACGCCTAGGATCAGTAATGATGATAGTAGGAAAATTAACCTAATCCCGAATCTCCCCAACACGTAGCCTGTGAAGGCGGTTGTAATAGCGTACCCTAATGACCCCCCTATCCAGAAGTAGCCGAATTCATCGATGGCGTTAACCCAACCACTGGCCTCAGCCATCACAGTGGGCATTAGGCCGGATAACACTAGGTTGGATACCAACAATATTACTACAAAGGCCACCAGTGGTAGGGGGAGGGCAAGGGCCATGTATAATGCGGCACCACTGAGGGTGGTTACTGTTATTATCCTTCCTCTCCTTTGCGGTGAGTCGGCTACCCTACCCCAGATTATGGTTGAGATGAAGCTGCTTAGTGATAAGCCAGATAACAGTAGGCTGGTTTCATCGATACTAATGTTAATGCTCCTTAGGAACAATGGTATGGCTGGGTAATATAACCCACCGGCGGCGCTGAACAGCACATTCACCTGAAACAGCTTGCTACCTTTAATTCCCTTGGCCACCACGGATCAGGCTACGGTTAGGCCTAAGACTTTAAATGCTCACCCTAATCACACAAGGCCTACCTAATCGGCAGTAGACTTACTTTATAAGCTAGCATTGTTCATAGTGAGCCATGTTTGATCCTTTTACTGTTCATTATTCATCTATGAGTGATGTCTGTGATGTGTTCTTAATAAGCTTTTGCGACTCAATAAGGGCTTTAATGAAGCTTTTATGGTCTAATATAGGCTAATCTCCAAGGAATAATGGGATTTTTCATGGTTAAAAGAGTACAGTTTAAACTCTTTTCCACATAAAAGATGCTCTTCATGTTTATTAGCCATTGCGTAGCATACCTATTGACCAGTATGGCAGTAAACGTACAACAATACCTCGGTAAGGAGTATGAGGTCGAGTGCGATGGGCAGATGGTTAAGCTGAAGCCTGTTAAGGCATGGGTGCTTCAGCCAAAGGGCAGGAAGGGCGTGGTAATAGGGCTCTTTAAGTGCCCCAACGGGAAGACAATAAGGAAGGCAATAGGCAAGATTGAGTAATCAAGTGAGGCCAGTTAAAACACAGAATTAAACCCCTTTATTTTTCAATCCCTCATTTACACCGGTTTATATCGGCTCTTCTAGCTTCATCCTCAATCCTAATGAATGCCTCCCTAGGGTTACTTGACTCATAAATAGCCCTACCGACTATTTCGAAATCGGCACCATGAGCTATGGCGCAACCAGGCTTGACACCCTGTGCCCCAATACCTGGGCTAAGTATTACGTAGCCGCTACCGAGTATAGCCCTGGCTCTGGCTATTAGGTTAGGTTTATTACCGCCAATAACCACCCCAGCCGCATTAACATCCTTAACAATCTTAATTACGTAGTCGAAGTTGGCATCGTAAAGTTCACCACCGCTAGTCATGGATGCCAGTAGTATTAGGTCCAGGTCCTCCATTCTAGGAACATTAACGTTGCCCACGAATCCATGCATTATAACCCCCCTAATCCCGATTTCCCTAAGCCTACCGGCGATTAAGCCATTTATGAAGTTCACGTCGGCCAGTTTAGCATCCATTAGGAAGTAAACATCACTGTTATCTAAGATTAGTTTCCTCAAGCCCTCAGGGCCTATAGTCAGTAGTGTAACCCAACTAACCTTAACTATCTTAACCAGGCCCCTCAACTCCCTCATCAATGCCCAATACCTTTCAGGTTTCGTTAGATCCAGGGCTGGTATTACCCTACTCACGCCCTTTAAATCCACTATCCTATCGGTCATCTCCTCCTCAGCGGTCATGGCCCACCTTTTAAGCTTTAGTTGCTGGTGGTCTGTAGTATTTTTACATAAGGAAACTCCCTGCGTCATGGTTAGGAGTCCACGCTCCTAAACCTAGGCACGGGGAGGGAAAAAGGAGCAATGAAGCCAAGTGGCTAATAGCCACAAAAAGTGACTGTTAATCACGATGAAGCCGAGCTCTCGGTGTTCCTCCTCTTAACACTGCTCCTCAAGTCCTCTATCAGTTTAAGTAGCGCCGCCGCGTACCCCCTCTCCACGACTATGAAGACGTCGTTGTCGTACCTCAACATGTGCCTTATGGTGATTCCACTGGCCCTGGCTAATTGAACAAGGAATGTTACAAAGCCTACCGGTGCCCTTTCACCAAATATTATCCTAACCAGGCTGTACTCCTGCCCATTCCTACTGTTCACTATTTTGCCCAGGGCTGTCACTGGTGCTATTAGCTTTATCCTCTCCCCATCTGTTAGTAGTATTGAGTAACCCTTGAGTAGCTCCATTAATACGTGGGATTCGTAAAGCCTCTCAACATCGGTTAGGTTCAATTCAACCTCATCAACCCCATTGAAGATAACCACCTCAGCCCTCTCCAACGCCTCCCCTAGTTCCTTCACCGAAATAGGGGCTTTCCTCAACGTCAGCCTTTCCAGGGCCTTAACAATGGTCACTAGGTTAACCTCCTTACCCGTAATGGACTCCACTAGGGGCTTAATCTCCCTGGCTATTGCGGATAGGTTGGCTATCCCACTGAGCAACGTTACCATATAGAGCGGGTTCTCCTCCACAATAACCCTAACAGCCTGCTGGACGCTAACCATACTACAACTGGCGCAGACTGGTAAATAAATGTAACTTTTTGTCAAAAATAAGACTTAATAGGCTTTAAAATGCTTAGTGAGTCAACTCAACCATGGTGTATCTAACCCCACTGCAATATGCACTATCAGTGGTCTCGGGAGTGCTAGTAGGCTTCTCCCTAGGGCTAATAGGTGGTGGAGGCTCAATACTAGCTGTGCCTCTCTTCCTATACCTAGTGGGCTTAGACACAATGCCAAACTACCAGCACATTGCAATAGGTACCACGGCCCTTGCAGTTGGCCTAAACGCATACATAAACTCTTACATGCACCTCAGGAGGCATAATGTATCACCCAGGGTTGGCGGTATCTTCGCTGGTGTTGGTGTCATAGGTACCTTAATAGGGGCCTACCTGGGCCACATAACACCCGGCACGGATTTGCTAATATACTTCTCAATAGCAATGATAGTGCTCGGCATCTATGTAGCAGTTAAGAGGGAGTCGGCCAAGGCGGGTACTAATGATGAGGTTCAAAGGGTTGTAGATGCCTTAACTAAGTGCCCAAGGTTAACCCTAGGAACCATACTGAAGGTTGCGGGTGCCGGGTTCGCCGTTGGTTTAATAAGCGGTTACTTCGGCATTGGTGGTGGGTTCCTGATAGTGCCATCCCTAATGTTCTCAGCTGGATTATGCATAACTAGGGCTATTGGAACATCATTAATAAGTGTAGGTACCTTTGGTATTGCAGGTGGTGCAGAGTATTGGTTCTACGGTGAAGTTATACCCCTAGTGGCTGTGCTTTATGTAATCGGCGGCATCATCGGCGGTTATGCTGGAACAAGCATAGCCGTTAAGGCCCCCAAGGATACCCTAAGGGTTGCCTACGGAGTGATAATAGTAGCCGTTGGAATATACATGCTTTATAGACTAGGTATTATATGAAGTAGTGACGAGCCTGTTAGGCAAGGCTACCTTAACATGGGGATAACCCCCGGCGACAGGGCGCTGCGGTGAGGGGCCCAGAGAGATCATCGAGAAGGAGACGGTGGGGATAACCTGCCGCCTCCGGAGAGACGGTAATCTATAATAGCCCCAGCTTTTAGGGTTGGAGAGGGGTTATTTAGGGTTAAAAAGCCTCAATACACCCAGCTCAACTAAGTGAGCAGCGTTATCAACGTAATTGTGCCGGTTGGCAAAGGTGGTGTGGTTAGGAGGAGTGGGGTAATGCTTAGGCTCTTCTCCCTACCATACGATGCATTTGACATTAGGCTAACCGGTGATGCATCAGCCATGCTGGAGTCCAGGGGGATGGGCTTAGATGCACTTGCCCCCTTTAGGCTAGTGGTTAAGGTAATCCACGACAATGTCAAGACCCTTAATGGCCCTGTTCATGCATTCTTCTGGTATTTTAAGCCTAGGGGCATGGGGCTGATACTTGAGACTGATCAATCGCCCAGCCAGTACTTCACCAATTACCTAAACATTAACCCCGGCTTAACATTCGTTAAGTTGCTTTACGGTAGGTCAATCGTGGTCACGTGGAGCATGTGGGCTAGGCAAGGCTTCTTAAGGGATGGTTTCAAGGATGAGGATGTTAAGGTTGTGCCACTGCCATACGTACCTACTCTTATGAGGGTTAATGGCATTAGTAAGGATAGGACGGTAATATTCGCTGGGTATGATTACGCTAGGAAAGGTGGTGACATAGCGTTGAAGGTGTTTAGGATCATTAAGTCTTATGACCCAGGCATCAGGGTTATTTATGTTGGTAAGTTACCCTTCCCTAGAGTCCCAAGTTACATCGACTTATATTACCCTCAATTACCCAGGGGTACGCTGCTTAGGCTTATAGCTAAGTCTATGGTTATGATTGCCCCATCCAGGCATGATGCATTCAGCATAACGGCAATGGAGGCCATGGCTAATGAAACGGTGGTTGTGTCATCAAATAGGGAAGGCATAGGTGAGTTAGTTAGGTTAAACGGTGGCATAACCTGCGACCTGGATGACATACAATGCCTCGTCGAGAATGCTTTAAGGAACCTTAACCGAAGCAGTCATGATTCAACGGCAGCCAGGCAACTTGAGGGGCTTAGGTTAAACCACGGCATAAACCTAGTATCCAGGGCCATGAAGTCAGTGTACGAGGAGGTTACCAAAAGGTAAATGATGTATGAAGCCAATGAAGCCGCCGGCAGATGAGACTAAGCCTATTAAGGCAGTATGAAATTACCTAAGATCTCACGACCATGTTAATGCCCTGGGGCTTACGAGTTAACCACATTACCCGATACCTAAGCATGGGTCAATTTTAAAAAGGCGCCGGCTACGCATCGCCCTGGGGGCCGTAGTCTAGCCTGGTTAGGACGCACGGCTCGGGCATTACCACTGGGTACAGTTTGCATTGCCCAGTGGGGTGGGGCATGCCCGTGTGATCCCGGGTTCAAATCCCGGCGGCCCCACCATGAATCAACGCATCGATGCCTTTGTTGAGTGTTTAATAGTCTTTGTAGGAAACTTTAAATAGGGGATGCGGGATTTAGTAGATGTAGGTCATGGGTGAGGTGGACAATAGGCCTGACCAGGACAGCTCAATTGATCAGCTGCTCTCGTCAATAACCGGAGGTGGCAATGAGGTTACGGAGTCGATAGCCAAGGAACAGGCCTTAATTAGGATAAGAGTTGAGAAGAGGAGGGCTCACTATGTAACGGTGATTGAGGTTGATAGTAGTGACGCCAAGAGCATAAACCTCGAGGAGGTGGCTAAAACCCTCAAGCGTAAGTTGGCTGCTGGAGGTACTGTTAAGGATAATAAGATAGAGATTCAGGGTGACCATAGGTACAGGATTAAGAAACTGCTGCTTGAGGAGGGGTTCAATGAAAGTAACATATTCATAGATGAAAACATAACGGTGGTTCAGAATAAATGAGTATAGAGTACGTTAAAGATGGGTTTAGGACTGAATTAATGGCTAACACCTCAAACCCAATTAAGGTTCATGAAATCTGCCTAAGGCTACTTTCTGAGGTTGCTAAAATAATCGGCATTAACCACGTGGTTAATTCGACAGAAGATGGGTGGGTAGTTATAAATAGGCTAATTGAGTTAAGCAACGAATTTGTACTGGCTAGGTTTTATGCCGAGAACTCATGCCTATCGGAGAAACTCCCGGTCAATGAACTCGTGGTGGATATGATGATTAGGGACTCCGTAACGTGCATGGAGAAGATAAGGTCAATAGCACTAGGCCTACTACCAGCTTGAAAATAATACTTAGTATCAACAGAGAGATGCTTAAAATTTAAAACAAAAAATATTTAAAACGTAACCCACCACTTAAGGCTTATTAACCTCAATACCCATGTCCCTTAAAGCGACGAATAAGTCCTCCGTTAAAATACCACCGTAAGTTCCATATATGTATAAGCTAAGGGCGACCAGTGCAGCTACGACCATGTCCCATGGGAATGGTGTTATTGGGGTTTGGAAGATTGGGGCGATGGTATGGATTAATTATCTTGCTTATTGTTTCCTTGGTTATCAATGGCATATCACCAAGTACTATGAGTACTGCTTCGTAGTCCTGGAAGAATTAGTCCAAGTTTTATTGATGTGCTCATTCCCTCCCTGTAGTTGGGATTGTATATCACGGCATCACCCCTTAGGCACCGCATTAATGGTTCCCCACCCATGGTGATGAGTAACTTATTACCGCTAACTCTCCTCCCCCTCCCCAGCGGTGAGTACTATGGCTCTGATTTTCATCACTCTAGGTCTACCATGCAAATGCCAATTTTGTAGTGACACAGCTCCAAGTTCATCATGCCGTAACCCGCAACAGCACAGCTTAGACCACTGCTCAAACTGCCTAACCCATCGCCGGTGATTGATTCTCCCTGATGTACGTCAACATTATTGTTTCCATTAATTAGTAATTGCATTGCCCCTATAATTACGATAACGATGGCTAGGGATAGTGCCAGGGCAAGGAGCACTCTATCAATGATTACGCGTCTACGCGTATTAATCAAGTTCCGCTTTTCTACCACCTCATTGATGTTCCCGCGCTTCCTATCAATTAGCGCCTCCATGTTAATTTTCTCTAGGGGTCCCACGTAGTGCCAAACCCTACCATGCCTGGCGTACACGTACAGCTTCGAATTTCTGGATCTAATTACGATGGTGCCTTCCATACCGCATTTAGGGCATCTTCCCCTACCGATAATGTATGTCCTACTCATTTGTAAAATAAAAAGAAAGGTAAATTTTAAACTTATTGCATTTAATACGGTCTTGCCTAATCTTCTATCTGTGACTCGTACTCCACCTCGTCCTCTAGTTGATACGGTATATTACCTGTTGCATTATACTTAGTTAGGTTAACCTGAGGTCCGCATTGAAATTCACCCTGAAACTCTCCATACTGTGTGCAATTGGCTGGCTGCTGATTGATGCTGGCGGTTTGATTTAAGCCCATGGCTACTCCCTGCTGTGCCGTTACACTTTGCGCATTACCCGCACTTTGCTGGAGGGCTAGTACTGCCAGCACCGTAGCTGCCACAGCTAACACTGATGCTACTGCCATGTACCTTATGTACCTCATGCTGGTCGAGGCATACTCGCCTGTGTCACAAATAGGCATTTCACATGAAAAGCCACATGCGGTTACATGAAACCTTGCACGCACGATTCGTGAAACACCATTTCTACATACCCCCACGCACCTGCATTAGTTTTACGCGGCAATTAACTTTCTCGCCCTAAGCAGCAAGACCGTGGTTATGCTGTTTTTGGTTTTCATGATCATTCACAATACTCATTTCCGTTGATGACTAAGACGTTAGTTTTTAAACACAACTTAATGCCCTTGTTAGTGACTCTAGTTTTCCGAGATCCGCAGAGGCTGGGAGCCGCGGGTGACCGTTGGGGAGCCGCTACGGTGAGGGGGCCCAGGGAGACCGTCGAGAGGTAGATGGCGGGGAGCTCTGCAAGGGGTAATGAACCACCGCCTCCGGAGAGACGGTATCGTTAGGTATCCTCAGTATACTCACGGCGGCTTCGCATCATTCATCCTTGCCTGGGCATACTTCCTAAGCGCAGTTACGGTAGCCCCTAGTGAAGCCATAGCGGCCGTCACGCACATGTCCACGTGGCTGCCGCAATTAACCGTTAGTGGTGTTTTAACACCACTGGGTGTGGTTGTGGCTACTAGGGAGGTTAGGCAGAAGCTGAGTAAACTACGTGAGGGGAGGAGGAAATGGGATATTCTGAGGAAAACAGCCAAGGCTATTGAGGAGTTGGCTAAAAGAGAACAATGCAGTTGTGGTTGTTGGGAGGATTACTGGGAGTGCTAAGAGGAGGATGAAGGAGGGGAAGAGTGGGAGTGAGACATAGGATTCACCAGTGGGCTGTTAGGGGCTTAATCAACATACTAAGTGATAAACCGACACATGTGGAGGAGGAGAGTGAAAATGGAACATCCTCACGCATCCCCCTCCTCAAACGTTAAAATTAAGATCATACAAGCCCCTAGTGATCCGCACTGCAGTGAGGGGAGGGGTAATCCACTGAAGGTTAGGGTCATGAAGATCAAGCTGAGGATAACCAAGGTAAACGGCAAGGTGTGGAAGAGGGATGTCGTAGGGCCAATCAACCGGGAGAGACTAGGGAAGTAGAAATTACGGCGCTCAACCAACCACCAAAACTAATGATTATGGTGCGAGGAGTAAAACAATCAATAATAATCAACCAAATAACCACACAAATGGGAGGGGTTATGGCGTATCCCTCGATGGGGCCCCATGAAACCACCGGCGAAGCCAATGAGCCAGTGGCGAGGACCAACCCCGCCAACGGAAACCATTAGCGGGGAAACGCACGCCTGAGCATCTTATCTGTTTACTCAGCCTCATTATGTGTGCTTGTTTCACTAAGTTTATCTTTAATAGATTAATTAAGTTATTTAATTTATGATGAATTATATTAACCACTAATCACCATATAGCTATATATTATATATAGGATTGTTGATGAGGGAAAGATTTATTAGGACAACCCGATATCGCCAGTATGCCTGTTGCGGTAGAGTTTATTAATGTTACTAAGCGCTTCGGTAAGTTAACCGCAGTTGAAAATATCAACCTCAAGGTCAATGATGGTGAGGTCGTTGCTCTCGTGGGTCCTAATGGCGCTGGTAAGACCACCCTTCTTAGGATGGCTGCAGGGGTGTTACTGCCGGATGCAGGTAAGGTGCTTATACATGGTATTGAGGCGCATAGGGCTGAAGCTAAGTGGCACGTTGGCTTTATGACACCGATGGATAGGGGTGTTTACTGGAGGATTAGCGCACTGGATAACCTAGTCTTCTTCGGCACACTCTACGGTTTATCAGTCAAGGAGGCTAGGAGGAGGGGGATGGAGTTGCTTAAGGTCTTTGGACTTGCGGATAGAGCCAAAGACTGGGTTGCAACCTATAGCACAGGCATGATGAGGAGGCTTGAGTTGGCCAGAGCCATGATGCACGACCCAGATATACTGCTCCTAGATGAGCCGACAAGTGGTATCGACGTGGATGGGAAGAGGATAATACTTGAACACATAAGTAGGTTGAAGGGCAGTAAAACAATAATAATGGCCAGCCACGACCCGCAGGAGATAGAATTGGCGGATAGGGTAGTTTACCTAAACAGAAATATCATAGATACCTTGCCAGCCCTCAAGATAGTTAAGGTCCTTGTTAAGGGTTCACTGCCACCACTGGATGGCTATAGGGTTGCTAATGTAGGTGATGGCGCCTACGTTATACACGTGAGGATTGATAAGTTCGATGAGTTGATGAGAAGACTGACCTCGATGGATGGTAACCTTAAGATAGTTGACCTAGACGTGGAGGTTGCGGTGGCTGAGAGGAATGCGAGGATTGAGGAAAGGGTGAATAGGAGGGAGAGGGGCGGTGGGCCATGGGCATAGCCGCTAGGCTATACTCCTTCGTCGTCATTAGGGGGTTTAAGGTTTGGGTTAGTTACAAGACTCAAGTGGCGTTGAACTTCATCAGCTGGACCATCCCCGTCTTCCTGTACTACTTCATAGGTCTAACCTTCGGTGCAGGCAGAATGGCAGCTGCAATAGCAGCCAATTATAGCTACACGGCCTTCGCGACCGTGGGTATCGCCTTCCAGGGCTACTTCTCATCGGCAGTGGCCACGTTGGCCGGTAGGATTAGGAATGAGGAGTTGATAGGCACCCTAGAGTACCAGATGGCCGCGCCGCTCAAGCCAATGTCGCTCATGTTCTACTCAACTGTATGGGGCTTTGTTGTGAATTCAATAAGCACGGTAACGGTGCTACTAATAGGGTATGGACTGGGGATTAAGTACGTCATAAACCCGCTATCCACCTTCGTTATCCTACTACTCTACATGGCATCGATAATAGGCCTAAATCTAATATCTGGGGCGGTGGTGCTCATCGTTAAGCAGGGTAACCCAGTTGCCCTATTCACCTCCGTGGCAACCAACATACTGGGTAACGTGGTCTTCCCAATATCAGTATTACCCACGTGGCTAAAGGACATAAGCTACATGTTATCACTAACCTGGTCGCTTGACGGCTTGAGGAGGGCCATGCTGGCTGGCGAGGGGCTGGGGAGTATGATGAACGACGTGGTTATCTTAGTCATACTATCAGCCGCCTACCTAATAATAGGTGTATTGCTAACCGACTACGCATTTAGGATGATACTTAAGCAGGGCACTGTGCACATGTACTAAAACCATTGATTCCTAAGGCATCGGCATGGGGTTAACCTGCGTAATGCTTATTAACAGCCCCTCCACGTGGGCTTATGGATAACTTGGGACGAGAAAACCCAGTAAGATAGCCCTAGCCTACTCAGGTGGCCTAGACACCACTGTGGCTATTCATTGGTTAAAGACTAAGTATAATGCTGAGGTTATAACCGTAACCGTTAATGTTGGCCAGGAGGATGATTTTGAGGAGATTGAGGAAAGGGCCCACAAGCTTGGTGTATTAAAGCACTACACCATTGATGCAAGAAGTGAGTTCGCCAATGGACCTGTGGCATCAGCCATAATGCTAAATGCACTCTACGAGGATAAGTACCCATTGGGGACAGCATTAGCCAGGCCGTTAATAGCGGAGAAGGTGATTGAGACTGCTAGGAAGGAGGGGTGTGATGCAATAGCCCATGGATCAACATCCAAGGGTAATGACCAGGTTAGGTTCGAGGAGGCTATAAAGGCCATGGCCCCCGACCTCATGATAATAGCCCCAGCCAGGATATGGGGAATGGATAGGGGTAGTGAAATTGAGTACGCCAGGAAGAACAACATACCCATCCCTGAAGTCCACAGTAGGTTCAGCATTGACGATAACCTGTGGACTAGGAGTATTGAGGGACCTGAGTTAGACGACCCACTGGCTGAACCACCAGATGACGCCTTTAAGTGGGTTGTTAATCCAAGTAAGGTCACGGAACCGTTGAAGCTTGACATTGAGTTTGAGGGAGGTATCCCAATGGCCATTAACGGTGAGAGGATGAAACTACCTGAATTAATACTAACTCTCAACAGACTAGTTGGAGGTCATGGGTATGGTAGGGTTGACCACGTGGAGAATAGGGTTGTTGGGTTTAAATCAAGGGAGGTCTATGAGGCTCCAGCCGCACTAACCCTCATAGAGGCGCATAGGGACCTTGAGAAATTGGTTTACACCCCAATTGAGTATAGGTTTAAGAGGATCATGGATCAGACTTGGACTGACTTGGTTTACGAGGGGCTTTGGCATGAACCACTGCGCCTTGAGCTTGAGGAAATGGCCAGGAGTATGAATAAGTGGGTGACCGGTACTGTTAAGGTTATGGTGCGTGGCGGGTTAACAATACTGGGTAGGTCAAGTCCATATGCAGGTTACAGTAGGGAGATTGCGGATTACGTCAAGGGTTGGTACCCAAGTGATGAGGAGGCTAGGGGGTTCATAAACATGTGGACCTTACATTCATTAACAGCCTACAGGGTAAGGTGGGGTAATGGTTTATCGTGAGGGCCTACTGGGTGGGGGTGAACTGGGTAAAATCAAGTACACGTCATCGTTGATTGATGATGCTGAGATATACCGAGAAACAATACTCACAATGATAAGTCACGTCAATGAGTTGAGTAGGGTCAGGGCAATACCAAGTGGTAAGGCTGAGTTAATAATCAATGCATTGAGGGAAATGGCTAAGATGCCCTACAACCCAGGTGAGGGTTATGAGGATGTCCACGAGTACATAGAGGCAGTGCTAATGAGCAAGCTTGGTGATGACGGTGGTTGGGTTGGCCTAGGCAGGTCTAGGAATGACCACGTGGTAACGGCGTTGAGGCTTAGGCTAAGGAGGCTGATCCTTGAACTAGCCCTCAGGGTTATTGAATTGAGGAGGGCAGCGTTGAATAAGGCCATTGAAACAGCTGAAAGGTTAATAGTGGGCTCAACCCATAGGCAACCGGCCCAAGTAACGACACTGGGCCACTACATGCTTTACCTAGATGAGTTAAGCAGCGACTTCCTAACAAACTTGCTCTCAACCTATGAGATAGTTAACAGGTCACCCCTAGGTTCAGGACCCCTGGCAGGCACCATGGTTGGGCTTGATAGGCTTAGGGAGGCGGGGGAACTTGGGTTCAATGGGGTGGTGGTTAACACGATTTACGCAACAGGTTCCAGATACTTCATGCTGGCCCCAGTCTCACTGGTGGTATCCTACCTAGTTGAGTTGGGTAGGTTCATAAACAACATTGAGATGTGGCTAATGCCACAGTTAAACTACATCACCGTTAACCCAAGTCACCTGGCCACGAGCAGCATAATGCCCCACAAACGCAACCCAGCAACACTGGAGGTCTTTAGGGCCAGGATTGGCGAGGCCATTGGTCATTTAATGGCCATGTACTCAGTGGAGAGGCCGGTTGAGGCTGGTTACCAACTTGACCTCCAGGAGGAGACTAGGCACACTTGGGCAATTATGAGGATTGCTGATGAGGGGTTGGTAATCATGACGGACTTAATCAATGGGCTAAGGGTTAATGAGGGGAGGGTTAATGAGGACCTATCCAAGTACCCGGTTACCGCTGCTGAATACGCGGAGTTAATGTCAATAAATGAAGGTATACCTTTCAGGAGGGCCCACAGGTCAGTGGCGGTGATGGTTAAGGAGGGTGGGAAACCTGGCATCAACCCCCTGGATTCCATTAACGGCAAGGCAATCCTAGGTGGGCCTAACCCAAGCCAAGTTGCCGAGGTGGCTAAGGCTAAGTTGAGTGAGTTGGAGGCCACTGAGACTAGGGTTAGGGAGTTACTTGCAAATATTAATAATGCAGAGTCTAGGCTAATTGGTGATAGGCATGGCTAGGTTAGCCAGGTACTACAGGGTTTACCCAATAAACATAGTGAGGGGTAGAATGCAGTACGTGTGGGATTCAAACGGAAACAGGTACCTAGACGCGAACACGGGCCATGGGGTAGCCTTCATGGGTCACTCAAACCCTGAGATAATTAATGCCATTAAGGCTCAACTGGATAAGATAATCACCGTACCTTTAAACATGGGTAATGAAGCCAGGGATGAATTCATAAGCGAGTTCTCAAGAATAATACCACAAGGCTTCGACGCGGTGTTCCCCCAGAACACCGGCACCGAAGCCGTGGAGACGGCGATTAAGATTGGTAAGAAGTGGACCAGGAGGAAGACCATAGTGGCCTTCACCAACTCATTCCACGGCAGGACCATGGGCAGCTTATCAATTACCTGGAATGAGAACTACAGGAAGGCCTTCCAACCCCTCTACCCCCACGTCAAGTTTGGGGTGTTTAACAACGTTAATGAGGTGGATAAGCTCGTTGACGAGGACACGTGTTGCGTGGTGGTTGAGCCAGTTCAGGGTGAGGGTGGGTTAAACGTGGCCACGGTCGACTTCCTTAAGGCCCTAAGGGAGGCGGCCAACAGGGTTAACGCACTTTTAATATTCGATGAGATACAGTGTGGTTTCGGTAGGACTGGGTATACGTGGGCCTTCCAGCACTACGGCGTTGAGCCTGACGTCTTCACTGCTGGTAAGGCTATTGCAGGTGGCTTACCGATAGGCCTAGTGGTGGCTAAGGGTGAACTTGGGGATGTGTTCAACCCAGGGGAGCATGGGTCAACCTTCGCAGGCAACCCGGTGGTAATGGCGGCCGCCGCAGCCACTGTCAAGGTCTTCATGAGGGATAACGTGCCCAGTGTGGTTAAGGAAACAGGCTCACTGCTGGCTAAGAGGCTTGGGGAGTTGAACTCCAGGGTGGTGAATAGGGTTAAGGGGATGGGGTTGATGATTGGGGTTGAGTTGAGGACTAGGGCCGAACCCTACGTAGAAGCTTTGATGAAGCACGGTGTATTAGCATTAACGGCCAGCGTCAACGTAGTCAGGTTTCTGCCACCATACATGATAAGCCACGATGACGTGGACTTAATAGTTAACTCGCTGAGTGAAGTACTTAAGGGGGCTTAAATGGCCAATCCCACCCTCGAGGGGTAGGGCTTGACATTCCTTTTTGTCACGGGCATGCATCAGTTTCGTATCCCATTATGCATTAAGTAGACTTTAAAGACCCTGCGTCACTCGGCCAATTCCCTAACTAGTTCATCGTAGCTCTTAACCTCAGGTACGCTGTACGTCTTGGTTATCCTACCATCGCTTATCCTGGATACCCTACTGCAGTTCCTAATCAACTCAAGATTGTGGGTAACCATGACTATGGTTATGCCTAATTCACGGTTAAGCCTCATGAAAATCTCCATGACATTCTCGGCTGACTTACTGTCAAGATTACCGGTTGGTTCATCAGCCAGCAGTAGACGTGGCCTGGTCACAATAGCCCTGGCTATGGCAACCCTCTGCTGCTCACCACCGCTTAATTGACTTGGCCTCCTGTAGGCCTTATCCCTCATACCCACTGCCTCCAGGGCGTCTAGGGCTAGCTTCCTCCTCACCCCTGGGCTAACCCCCCTGGCTACTAGTGGTAGCTCAACGTTCTCCACAACCTTCATCCTCGGTATTAGGTAGAATAACTGAAAAACGAAGCCAACGTACTTATTCCTATACTCATCAAGCTCCCCCTCGCTAAGCCTATGCAGCTCATATGGACCAACCCTAAGGTAGCCGCTGCTCACCCTATCAATACCTCCTATTAGGCTTAGCAGCGTGGTCTTACCACTACCACTTGGCCCAACTATGCAGTAGAACTCACCCTCATTAATACTGATGTTGACTCCCCTTAAAGCTGGGTAATCGCCATAGTACTTCCAAATATCCCTACCCTCAATGAAGGCCATGGTTGGTTCAGCGGTTTTGGGTATTTAAACTAGTGTATATAGCTGGTGAGTAAGCTTTATAAGATTTATAGCTTGGCGTTATCGTATGAAACCGTTATCGGAAACCGTGACTAACGGAGCAGCCTTGATACTCATGGTGATGATTAGCATCATGGCAATACCTGGGGTGGTTAATGTAGCCAAGGCCCAAAGCACGCCACCACCCTTCGTAATCCTAAATGAGCAGGCAACCCCATCCCTAACATTAACCGGTGTATCTAAGGTTACCTTAAGTGTTGAGTACACAGGCGGGTATTACCTTTACGATGTCTACTTCCAACTCCAGCCATGCGGCAACTTCACAGTGTCACCCAGTTCAATATATGTTGGTTGGGTTAACCCAGGCCAGCAATTATCATTAACGTACCTAATCAACGGTACACTACCCATAAACTGCCAGGCCACGTTAAGCGTAAGCTGGGGTGGTGAATCCAAGTACTCCCAGTTAACGTCATCATACGTCAGCGCCGGTGGTTCAGGGTCAACCAGTGTCACGTTCCCCCTAGTCATATACGGCGAACCAAACCTAATAATCAACGTAACCCAGGGCTACTTAATATACGGCTACACTAACCCACTAACCATAACCCTAGTCAATAATGGTAGCGGGCCAATATACAACATGGCAGTTACTATACAGGCCACTGGAGCCTATTTAAGCCCAGGCGTTGGTTCATTCGTCATTAATGACTTGAACCCCGGTGGATTAAGCACAATAGGCATTAGCCTAATACCCACCTCAACAAGCCCAGTGGACTTGACAATAACCTACAGCGGTATCACACAGAATGGAAACTCGGTCTCCGGCACCATGCAGGTAAGCCTAAGTGTCGTGTCTGTGTCACCAAGCCAGGTTACGGTCTACCCCATAAACACGACACTCAACCCAGGCCTTGGGGTGCTTGTGCTGGGGGTCCGTAACCTTAACCCAACCCCAATATACAATGTCACAATCCAGTTAACATCAACCCAAGGCCTAACGCCGCTCACAAACACATTGACCGTACCCGTGATACCCAGCAATGGTTACTTGATGTTCAACGTGCCCGTGGTTGTGCAGTTAACGGCAGCGTCTGCGTCAATGGGTTACGTTTTATCCTTCCAGTTACCCAATGGGTACGTGAGCAGTGGGGAGGGTACCGTAACCGTTAGCGCATATGGCGTAACAAACCCAATAACCATACTGCTAACCAACTCTACGCTTAACCCAGGCCTAGGTGAGTTAACCATAGGCATAGTTAACTCAGCACCAACCCCACTGTACAACGTAAGTCTGATACTTAACCCAACAGGTGGGTTAAGCCTAGGGGCCAGTAAAATCAGCATCACCGAGGTGCCGCCAAGGGGCACCTACTACGTCTCAATACCCGTAACGGCACTACCCTCAGCTGGTACGGCCTCAGTGGGTTACACACTCTACTACTACCTAACACCCACCGGTGCCTATGGCGGTAGCCTAACTGGTTCACTACCCATCAACATAATCACCCCTCAATCAGTGTTAACCATTTACCCACTAAACCCAACGTTAAGCGTTGGTAACGATACGATTGACGTTGTTATTAGGAGTAACGTTGCGTCAAGCTTAGGCAATGTCACGTTAACCGTGACTTCAGTACAGGGTGCCTCCACTTCAACCACCAGCTACCCCATAGGTTACCTACCACCCTACGGCACCTTCATTGTTAAACTACCCTTAACAGTGCCCTTAACATCAGGCTCCGTGACCATTAACTACGTGGTCACGTATAGCCTAGGCATCTACCTGAATACAATCAACGGTGCGCTGAACCTAGGGGTCTCAAGCCCACCCGGTATTGCGGTCACTGTTTATCCGCTTAACTCAACGCTCAACGTGGGCCTAGGTAGGTTAATACTGGGCATACGCAATAATGAACCTGTACCGCTTCAAAACGTAACCCTCATATTGAACTCCGTGGGCGGCATATCGATTAGTGATACACAGTACAGCATAGGCGAGGTTGAGGCAGGGGGCACCTACTACCTAACAATACCCGTGGCCGTGCCGTCAACATCAGGTTCAGCTTCACTGAGCTACACATTGACGTACAGCTACACAGGTGGGGAGGGTAGTGTGGAGGGGCAGTTAAACATGGGTGTGGCCGGGTTACCGCAGATACTCATCACGGGGTACACGGTGGCGCCAACAGTGGCCACCGTGGGTACTGATGTGTCAATCTCGTTAACACTAGTCAACTCGGGCCCAGTGACGGCTAACAACCTCAACGTTACCATGCTTACAACCCCAGGGTTGATACCGATTAGTGGTAGTAGCATTTACCTAGGCTCACTTGGCTCCCAGTCGTTGAGTAGCGTCGCCTTCACCCTGTTACCGGTTAGGCCCATTAACGGCTCAGTGTTATTCATAGTAACCTACACTGACCAGTATGGTCAAGCACATGTAATTTACTATAGAGTGCCTATTAAAGTCCTTGGTAATTCAACATTCTTCAACTTCCACAATGGGTCTAGGCAGCCCAACGGTGAACTCAGCTTCACCCACACCAGCACTGCACTAGCCGCTAACCCACTACGCAGTACCGTAATCTACGTTGCGGTGGCTGTGGTTGTAATTGTGGTGGCTGTGGTGGTTGTGTTAATGAAGGTGAGAAGGCAATGAGGTTGGTTGATTACCTTAACCTAGCATGGATGGCGCTGTGGGAGAGGAGGGGCAGGACCATAGGGGCCGTGGTGGGCGTGGTGATAGCCATAGTGGCCCTTGGCCTAGCTATAGGTGCTGGGCAGGGCTTTAAGGCCCTTACGACAGGCTTCTTCGAGAACGTCTTTGGGATAAACACGGTTGTGCTCTTCCCAAGCGGTACGGCGCAATTAACCCTAACTGACATGGCCACTGTCTCGGCGCTACCCCACGTTGCCAGCGTTGAGCCGATACTTGAGGCTGCAGGTAGCCTAAACGTTAATGGACACCCCCAGAGGGTTCAGGTGATTGGGGTAACGGCTGATGAGTTGATGCAAATGTACGGCGTAACAATGCTTAGTGATGCATTAATAAGCGGCAACCCAACGCTACAGGCTGGCGTAGTCTTAGTCGGCTACGACGTGGCATTCACCAACACAGGCCAGGAGGTGATTTACCCAGGTCAGTTGATAACCATAACCGTCAACGGTAAGGTTATTAGGGCCATAGTCGGTGGCGTATTAAAGCCTGGAAGCATTGGGTTAATTGGGGTTAACCCAAACACAGCTATTTTCATGGACGCTTCATCATTCCTGGGCGAAATTGACCCATCGGGGGCCTTAAGTGGGCTCATAGTGCACGTGGATAAGCCAAGCTACGTCAATACGGTAACCAACATGCTCCAGTCGCTTTACCCACAGGACCAGGTTTTTAACCTATCCACGGTCCTAACCAGCGTTAACCAATTCTTCACAACGCTTGAGCTTTTCCTAGCCTTCATATCGGGGATAAGCTTCATAATAATAGGCATATGGATGTTCGACACCACCACCATAAGCGTCATACAGAGGACCAGGGAATTCGGAATAATGAGGGCAGTGGGCTTCAGCAGGAGATCAATACCAATCCTACTGCTAACCGAGGCATTAATAGTGGGCATAATAGGCTCGGCAATAGGCATAGCACTACTGATAGCGCTAACCCACGTAATACACACAACCCCACTCCTTGGACAAGGCCCAACAGCAGGATTCAGGGGACCGACTAGGGGCTTTGGGGGTGTGGTTACCACCTTCAACCAAGCCTCATCAGCTGGGGTGAATCTACCAATACCCATAGTCATAACCCCATCATACCTAGCCCTGCTCTTCATAATACCACTGGCAACCAACGTAGTGGCAGCCCTAATACCAGCAATAAGGGCGTCAAGGATACCACCAGCCCAGACGCTAAGATACGAGTGAATACCCCTAGAAAATAAAGCTTATAAAATGAGCGAAACCAATGTTAACTGGGCCCCGGTAGCTCAGCCCGGTTAGAGCGGCGGGCTGCAGACCCGTAGGTCCCGGGTTCAAATCCCGGCCGGGGCTCCAAAAAATGAACCTCATCACATCCCCACTGTTCAATTCCTATTTACCATGCATATCAACCTCCTGAACAAGATACGGCAATCATGGCTAACTTGGCTAATGTAACCCTTTCAATGTCACTGACATTGTGGTTTAGTGATGCTGTAGCACAGTAACCTACATTACAGTCAGGTTTAACGTACAACGTGGCCCAATAGGCCATATTAATAAGCCATTGATGTTTATGATTGATGCTAAACAGAGTAGCGTGATGTAGGGTTAGCTGAGTTCCTTAGCGGTCTTGATTAACGCCTCAGCGGTTCTTCTGGTTTCCTCCTCGCTGAGCAGTACGTGCTGGGGTATCCAAATCACCCTCCTGCATGCATCCTCGGTTACGGGTAGGCTTAACCTTGAGTAGTCGGGTAGCCTCCAGTAGCTGTCCTTGAATGCTGGCTGCCTGTATAGGGGCATTGGGTAACCCTCAACCACTTCACCTCCCCTACGCCTAGCCTCCTCAACAACCCTAGCCTTACCATGCCTACTGATTAACCTCTCGCTGATCCAGATCGGGAGTAGGTGGTTTGAGCTTGAGGTGTGGGCTGGGGGCTTAACGGGTCTGTAATCCTCAACCCCCTCCATCAGCTCATAGAGTAGCTTGGCGTTCCTCTCCCTAACCCTGAACTCCTCGTCATAGCGCTTAAGCTGGGAGAGCAGTATGGCTGCTTGAAGCTCAGTCATCCTGAAGTTCCACCCTATGAGCCTGTGCACATACCATTCACCGTTAATGTCCCTACCGGCGTGGTGGTATGACCAAACCTTAACGTAAACCTCGTAGTCATTAGTCAGGACGATCCCACCCTCACCAGCCGTCATGTTTTTACTGCTCTGGAAGCTGAAGACACCTGCATCACCAATGGCGCCGACCCTACGGCCCCTGTAGACGGCCCCATGGGCCTGAGCAGCGTCCTCAACTACCTTAGCCCCATGCCTCCTGGAGGCGTTAATTATCTCGCTGAGCTCTGCTGGTATTCCGGAGAAGTGAACTGGGACGACTAGCTTAATCCTGTTGTCCTTATCCTCCTCCAGGGTTGCCTTAAGGGAATCCGCACTCATGTTCAAGGTCTCCGGGTCAATGTCGATGAAGACTGGTACGGCCCTAAGCATAACCCCAGCCGTGGCCGTGGCTATGAAGGTATATGCCGGTAGGGCGAATTGATCACCCTCGTTTAGGCCGAGGGCCAGGTAGCTTAGGAGGAGCCCAGCTGTACCGCTTGTGACGGCTACGGCGTACTTGGCTTCGTGATACTTGGCGAACTCACCCTCAAACTCCTCAACAACACCCCCAGGGACCCTACCCCACCTTCCACTCCTGAATGCCTTCAACAATGCATCCTCATCCGATGGGTTAACCGGGGGCCACTTAACCATGCCTTAAGAACCCCCTGGAGGTTAATAAGCTTGATGTCACCCTTAAACCCCGTATAGCCTATGGGCATTGAGGGTGGCTATCTTTCCCTTATCCTCATCAGGTATCTTAGATAACTGTAGCTTCAGTACTGAGGACTTGGGGTACTTCATCATGAACCCAGTTGACAAGACGACGTTGGATGAACCGTACAACTTAACCAACTCCTCCACGTGGCTATACGGCGCACCCAGTACCTGCGAGGATGCCAGGTCCACGTAGACTGGGCCACTGTACAGGTTCCTTAGATTAACCAGGTCGCTGTATGGGAAGTGGGAAAGTAGGATCCTCACCTCACCCTCAATGCCACTGGATAGCCTCCTTAAGGCATCACTTAATTCACCCAGCCTTAACCTAAACCTGAAGGCGTATGCCCTATGGAGTTGCCTGGGATCCTCAACTAGGTCCAATATTACTAAGGCCCCGTTGTTAAGGGCCTCGGCTAGGTTGCCCAGTACCCTCCTGCCCGTTAACCTGTACCCGTGGTATATTGGGCTTGTTACGAAGCCCACGAAGCCCATTTTAACGTACTCCCTGACCCTAACCCTATCCTCGTAGTCCGGGTTGAAGACGGCAAGCTTATGCACCCTACAGTTAGCCTCAGTCTCTTCCCTTGTGAAGTCCAGGTTACCCCACCATGGGTCCCTGTGGAATAGGGCGGTTAGGTTAAACATGAAGCATTCCCTGAAGCCCTCTGAGGCTAGTCTCTCAGCCACAGCCCGTGTGCTCATTGTCAAGTGCCTGAAGGGGTATGAACCACTCATGCACAGTGCATCAATCATTGCCCATCACCGATGAGCCTAAGGGCATTCAACCTGAGCACCTTGACCCTATCCTCATCGCTTAATTCAGCGTCCAGTATCCTAGCCACAGCCGCCGCTATTAAGGTGTCCGTTGCGAAGAGTACCCTATCAGCCCCAAGCACCTTAACGGCCTCCTCCACGGAGCCGTAGTCGGCGACGCTCCCACCCACGTCAACGTAGACGTTGGGCAAGTCCCTAACCCTACCTACGGCGTACTCCCAATCACCACCACCTGTTATGTGGGCCATGATTATTTTAGCCCTCGGGAACCTTAGGGCGAGGGACCTTATGTCATCGGGCTCACTCTCGTTTGGTCTTGGGTTTGGGTATAGCCTATGGGCCGTGTGTATTAGCACGGGTACGTCGTTCTCCACGGCCACCTCTATGACTGGGTCTACGACACGCCTATTAACCCTCACAGCCCTGTAGAGCTTAACTCCTATGAACCCCCTCTCCTCGATGAAGTGCCTAGTCACCTTAACGGCGTCCTCGTTCAATGGGTTAACGTGGACGAAACCCCTAACCTCCCTAAACCTCCTCGACAGGTTGTAGACGAATTCATTAACCCTCCAAACCTCCTCAGGGGGTGGCCTAAAGCTGGACATTGAGTATGGGTGGTAACTGACCCAAAGTTGCTCAATACCCAGCATCCTGGATAGCTTAATCATTTCCTCGTTAATCGACATGTCCGGGTAGCAGTGTGTATGAGCATCCACAGCACCACCTAGATCAACTCCAATACTAGCCATTAACCCTAGCCTAATTCCTAAACCTTTTATCACTTACCTACTAGACTTAACACTCCGATTAACTAGGTATGGTACCCTTAAAGGCTATTCTACATATTAGTTTAATGCATAAGCAGTGCCTTGGGGTTAGGTTTAAAATAACCGAACGTTAGGAACGATTTATGTCATCGATTAGAATTGAGGAGGTGAAGGGTGCTGAGGAGGAGAGGAAGAGGATTAGTGCGCATAGCCACATTAAGGGGTTGGGGATAGTTAACGGTAAGGTTGAGAGGATAGCAGACGGCTTCGTGGGTCAGGTGGAGGCTAGGGAGGCTGCTGCGATGGTTGTTAAGATAATTAAGGCAGGTAAGTTCAGCGGCAAGGGTGTACTGATAGTTGGCCCACCTGGCACCGGCAAGACTGCGTTGGCCATTGGGATAGCCAGGGAGCTTGGAGCCGACACCCCATTTGTCCACTTAAACGCCTCGGAGATTTACAGTGTTGAGATTAAGAAGACTGAGTTCCTCATGAGGGCTCTCAGGAAGGCCATTGGGCTTAGGATAAGGGAGTGGAGGAGAGTCTACGAGGGTGTGGTTAAGTCCATCGAGTTCAAGTACGGTAAGCACCCCTACAACCCATACATACAGGTACCTGTCGGAGCCACTATAAGGCTCAAGACGACTGACGAGGATAAGGTGTTGAGGGTACCCCAGGAGATTGCGACCCAGTTGATTGAGCTGGGCATTGGCACCGGGGACGTTATAATGATTGATGAGGAGACTGGGAGGGTTATAGTTGAGGGCCAGGCCCAGGGTGAGGGGGAGGAGCAGTATGACATATCCGTTAAGCGTAGGCTTGAGGTGCCTAAGGGGCCCATTCATAAGGAGAAGGAGATAACCAGGTTCTTCACCCTACACGACCTGGACATGTACCAGGCTAGGCAGCAGGGTCTTGTGTCAGCGATGCTCTTTGGCGTCTTCACAGAGGAGAGGGAGATACCCAGTGAGGTTAGGAATGCTGTGGATAACTTCGTTAAGGAAACTATAGATAAGGGTAATGGTGAGTTGATACCGGGGGTCCTCTTCGTCGACGACGCCCACATGTTTGACATAGAGACCTGGGCCTTCTTCGCAAAGGCTATGGAGATGGAGATGAACCCAATAATGATATTCGCCACAAATAGGGGTATAACCAAGATCAGGGGAACTGACATAGAGGCCCCCCACGGCATACCGCTCGACCTGTTAGATAGGTTAATCATAATAAGGACTAGGCCCTACACGGAGGATGAGGTTAAGGAGATAATTTCCATTAGAGCCAGGGAGGAGGGTGTTAAGCTGAGCGGTGACGCCCTCGATTACTTGACAAAGATAGGCCTCGAGAATAGCCTCAGGTACGCCATTCAGCTACTAACCCCAGCCCAGATTAGGGCTAAGGAGCAGAATAGGGACAGCGTAACTAAGGATGACGTCGAGTATGTTAAGGGGCTCTTCCTGAGCCTTAAGGAGAGTGTCCAGTATATTAAGCAGCATGAGGAGTTATTCCTCAAGTAAATTATTAAACCTACTTCCCACCCTCACTCATCTTCCTCAATGCCCTCCCAACCATTATTGATGCATATATGTGGAGCTTCCAAGCCTCGGGGTATTCACCATACTCCTTAACCACCTTCCTGGCAAGTTCCCTAAGTTCAAGCGCCTCCTCCAGGGTCAAGTCATCCTTATCCAGTAGCTCCCCAAGCCTCTTCCACTCCTCCTTGGTTAATGGGTTTGTTGACGTGGCGAGTCTCATAATCCTCCTAGCCTCATTCTTAACCATAGTAGCTCTCTCAGGCTTCAACAAGCCCTCGGCACTCAAATACTCAACGAAAAACTCCTGGTAATCATTAAAAGCCTCACTAAGCCTATTAACCCTGGAATCAATATAACCCTTCAACTCATCAAACCTCCCATCAACATAACCTTTCAGCTCGTTAAATCTCCCATCAACGTAACCCCTCAGCTCGTTAAACCTCTTGTCAACGTATCCTCTCAATTCGTCAAATCTTTCATCAATTTCCTCGAATCTTTTGTCAATTTCCTTGAACCTTTCATCAATCTGCTTAAATCTTTCATCAATTTCCTTAAACCTCATTCTGATTTCCTTAAACTCACCACCGAGCCAAAACAAACCCCCACCTAGCATGCCGATTATGGAAATGGTAAGTCCTATTAGTGAAATCAATAGCTCATCAACCACACTCATTTAGAATTAACGTGATTAAAATACTTTTTGTGGGTCCTAAAACTTTTAGCTTAGTGTGGTTTCCTTTTTTCTTTATGGGCGTAGGTTTTAAATGTAGCTCGTTGAGTGTGTTATTGGTGTAGTGTGACTAGGTGGGTTATTAAGTGCACCCAGTGTGGGTTAGAGAGGGAGCTTGACGTGGGTTTTGACTTATCCAGCCTAAGGTATAGCGTCTACCTCTACTGCCCTAGGTGCAGGGTGAACACTACTCATAGGGTTCTGGGTTACCATGACCCATATACTGGGCAGTATGTGCAAGTTAACCAAACGGAGACCAGCGTTGAGGGTGTTAGTGAATTTGACTAGAAGTAAACATTATCCCTCAAGGTGTGTTTAATTTAACCATGGCGCAATGCTTGTTTTAAATGAGTATAGCCGTAGGGACGAGGCGGCGTCATCGCATCAATAATTTAGTTTTTAAATTACTACGTTATACCTGCTCTGGGCCAGGTTGCTTACCTCTTTCATTAGCTTGGCCACCTCAGCCTCAAGGATTCTCCCCCTTTCCACCAGCGAACCCTGTAGGTCACCATTGACAATTAACGACAAGCCTCGCCCTTTGGGGCGACCCCGCCCCACTGCGTGGGGTCTCATGAAGGTGGTTTTATAAAACCCAGCCCTGTTGGTGACGGTTAGTGCCCGGGTTGGTGCCTTTTTCTTCCTTGGATGAGCCGGTGGGGCGATACCCCACCCTTTTCACTACCCTAGGCACACCTTCCTCCTCCACTCCTAAACTAAAGGGGAGTAGGAAATTGAGAGATGAAAATATGCG
>NZ_LCTF01000065.1 GCF_001663375.1 Caldivirga sp. MU80 | reverse complement strand
CAAGACAACCCTAGCCGGTAGCTTCACAGTGACCGTGTACTACGCCCCGTTAACCATGGTGCAGGACTGGAACAGTAGACCACTTGCAAACCAGACCGTTGCGGTGTTCTTCGGTAATAGCCTAGTCGGCTTAACCGTAACCACGAGCAACGGTACCCTAGCCCAGCCACTACCTGAGAGTGTGAGCGTAACCGCAACCACCACGTTTGCCAACGGCACATCAGCCACAGCAACAGCCTTTGAGGGTATTAACACCACTGCCTTCACTACAACCTACACATCACCAGTCTACGGTGTGACCGTTGGCCAGGCCAGCAACACAGCCGCAACCACAATGGCTACACCACCAGTTAGGATTGCAGTGTTCTGGTACGACAGCTACCCACTGTGGCTACTTAAGCCATCCAAGTACTACTTCATAGACATCTACGACACCAGCGTACCCAATGATGTGTACCAGCTAGGCGACTCCTTCGCGGCTATCGGTGTTAGGACGTATGTATACGCCATGACTGTTACTGTTGAGACTATTGGCGGGCAGCCTGTCAGTAATGCCACCGTGATAACCTACGACTCAACCGCCAACGGTGTTGAGTTCGAGGCCATAACCACGACAGGCACCAGTGGCTCAGCCACGATATACGATGCCAGGGTGTCCAAGATAGGGACCACTGTGTACAGCCAGGTGCCGTCAACAAGCTTCTACGTCGTAGCCTACTACTACGTGCCGGGCGTTGGCTACGTTGAGGTTGGCAATGCAACATTCAGTATACAGCGTGGTGCCACTGTACCAAGTGGAGTGTTCAGCGTAACCCTAAGAGCAGTGCTAACCCCAGTGACCGTTGGTGTTAGCACAGGCCTATCACTGAGCACATTAACCAGCGTTGGCACCATACCAGTTGGCGCCAACCTAGCCATAGCTGTTAGTGAGCCAGTTTACAGCGTAGGCACCACCGGCATAGGCACGCCAAGCGTTGGTTCGCCATCAACGGCGCAGGTGTTCTCAGGTGTATTCACCGTGCCGTCAAGCGGCACCGTGACAACCCCAGTGATACCGATAAGCGTCAGTGGAGCCACCGTTAACGTAACCACTACCCAGTGGATGGGTGTTCCAATAGGCAGCTACTCAACTAAGCTGTACTACTTAACCGTGAGCAACGCAACCGCACCATTATCATACACCGTGCCTGCCGGTGCATTAACCGTGACACCTGCCCTGAAGCCGCTACCCAATGAACAGACCTCAGTGACCGTGTTCTACGGCACTACGCAGGTGACCACTGGTAGCTTACCAGGCACCTTCGTGCTTCCGGTGAATAGCCCAAGCGGCACAAGCTACACTGTGGACGTCTCGATACAGGGTGTGCCGGAGAGCCTAAGTGCCACCGTTATGAATGGCGTAGTGCAGAGCCTAATAGCCCCAGCCGGTGCCTTAGCCGTACAGTTCGCCGGTGGCTTGACTCCAGTCAGCTACACGTTGAACCTGACGTACAATGGCATGGTTGTTGCCAGCGGCTTAGCCAGCGACGTAAGCCTAGTGCTACCTCCAGGGACCTACAGCCTAACCGGTATCGTAACCGGTGTACCATTGTCAGCGATATCAGTGACCGTGGTTAACGGCTCAACCACACCAGTCACCATACCCGTAGGCAAGGTTGCCGTTGCCTTCGCCAGCGGCCTAACGCCAAGCAGCTACAC
>NZ_LCTF01000036.1 GCF_001663375.1 Caldivirga sp. MU80 | reverse complement strand
TTGATTTCCCACTCCTACCCTTCGATTTAGGAGTGGAGGAGGAAGGTGTGCCTGGGTTGGTGGTAAGGGTGGGGTATCGACCCACCGGCTCATCCAAGGAAGAAAAAGGCACCACCCCAGGCACTAACCATAACCAGCAAGGTTGGGTTTTATAAATCTATCGCTAAATTCTCACGAAGTGGTGGGGCAACTCCGCCCTGAAGGGCGAAGCTTGTACGTATCAATGTCAATCCAGGCCACGTACCTCCCCCTAACGTTGGGTGGTAGGGAGTTTAGGTAGGCCTTTAGCAATGTTGCATTGCACCAAGTGTTTAACGGCACAGTTGATGGTTTCCAACCATACTAAACCGCAACCCTGTAGGTTGAATTCAACGTAACGAGGTAACTCAATAACTCAACAAGCTTATTGTAGACTGTGGAGTTAACATGCAAGTAGTTCCACTCAGGACCAAAGTACCATTTAGGGAATATGGCCCACATGACTTTAAGGTGGTTCTCAGAGGCTAAGCGGTTGATCAGGTTAATGTTGGGGTAATAGTAGGGGTAGTTGTGGTCGGCTAATGGTATCATAATTACAACGAAGTTGTAACCAGCATCCCTAATCACCTTAAAGTCACGGTTAATTGAGTTTTCATACAGCGTCAAGTTAGCGTAAACATAGAAGAATATCCTATCACCGTAAGTCTTAGCCCAGAGTGGGGTTGAATTCCCTGAGGGTAAAATATACACAATACCCGAGTAGCTAGTATTCATTAAGCCAACAGCACTAACTGTAGTTTTAATTAAGGACAGGACGGCCACCACTACCGCTGCTACTAATACTAATATAAACATAAGTATGCGTGTTCTCGTCTCCATAAATCCCCTTACACTTTTTACATCTATTTAAGTTTCTCATAAGCCAGCGCCAATATTACAGAGATCATGGTGCATTGAATTACACATATACATGATGAAGCAGTCGCGATAACTAACGTTCATCATTCATGAGTATGGCCATATAAATACTTGATATACCCCCATTCTCCATATTGCCAGCATAGGTTAAATGTTTCTAAGTGATGTAATGTAAAGCTTAAAATTAAGTATTCAGCTTGGTTACATTATGGGTTTTTTAGATGTTTGGGTTAAGGCTACGAGTTTCGTATCTAAAAACGGCTTGAGGGGTACCTTGGTTTACGTTAGGAACAGGTCCCACTACTCAATGCGTTTTGAGGTTAATGGGCAGTCCTTCACCTCCAACCCAGGCTTGTCCTGGTTTCTAGTGCCTATTAAGCCTGGTGACGAGGTTAGGGTTGTTTTTGAGGATGGTGAGTCCTTTAGCTTTAGGCCTAGCTTCAATGAGGCTAGGAGGTTTAGGGTTTACATAGCCCCAACGGTTCATACGGACTACGGCTACACTGATCTGCAGCCAAGGGTTGAGGAGGTTCATAGGGGTAACGTGGATGTTGCCATGAGGATTGCCTCAAGGGGTGGTAAGTTCGTGGTTGAGGTTACTGAGCAACCCTTCGGCAGGGTAATGGAGCTCCTTGAGTATAATAAAAAGGGGTTGATTGGGGTTCAGGCATTCCCACTCAACGTGTTGACTGGCCTGTGTAGTCATGAGGAGTTGGTTAGGTTTTTTTACGGTGTTAGGGATTTGAGGATGAGGGGGTTTAGGATTGAGGTTGCTGCATTAAACGACATACCGACCGCTGTCTGGGCCCTACCAAGCGTCCTAGCCCAAATTGGGGTTAGGTACTACATACAGGCCTCCAATCCGGATAGGGGTCCCCTACACGCCTTGAACACCCGGCTTAAGTCACCCTTCAGGTGGGTTGGGCCCGACGGTAACGGCGTCTTTGCTTGGTTTAGCGGTGGCTACGGTGGCTTAATACCGGGCTTCCACGGTTACCACCAGGGTTGGTCGGCTGGCTTCTTGACCAGTGTTGATAGGGCTGAGGCTGGGTTGGCACACTTCCTAACAACCCTTGAGGAGAGGGGTTACCCGTATGAGGATGTGCTCCTCTACGGCATGTTCATTGATAATTGGGAGGCCTCGGATAGGTTCCTCGACATTGTTAGGGGGTTTAATGAGAGGTGGGTTAACCCGGTTGTTGAGGTTGCCACCACCGACGACTTCTTCCACGCCATTGAGGCTAAGGTTGGTGGGTTGAGCGAGGTTAGGGGTAGTTTTGGGGTTTATTGGGAGGATGGGGCAGCGTCAACGGCTAGGGAGCTGGCCATGGTTAGGCTTGCCAAGAGGCTACTCTACTTCGCAGAGGCAGCCTACGCCATGGATTACCTCAGGGGTTTAAACTACCCTAAGAATGAACTTGATGATGCCTGGAGGAGTGTGGTCTACTTCGATGAGCATACCTGGGGTGCCTGGAACTCCGTAAGTGACCCATTTAACCCAAGCGTCATTGAGCAGTGGAGGATTAAGGCAGGCTTCGCCCATAGGGCCCTTAACAGGGCTGTTGAGTTGACTAGGGGTGACTACGTCAGCAACCCATACCCATTCACTGTGGAGGGGCTTATTGAAGGAACCTACGTTAAGCTACCTCCAATGTCCTCCATGCCGTTCAACAGGAAGCCTGTTGTCAAAAGGGCTATTAATGGTAATGACACAGTCTTCGAGACCAGCTACTACAGGGTTGTTGTTAAGAATGGTGAGGTGGTGAGTATTGTTGATAAGGAGCTTAACGCAGAGTTGATTGATACCAGTAGGTACTTCTTCGACGAGTTCATCTACGTGCTTGGTGGTAGGGGTACCAGCATGGAGAGGACTATACTCAACTACCTCTATGAGGGTGAGCCCACTAGGCCAAGCTACACCGTGATTAGGGAGTACTCCAGTAGGCTTGTTGAGGTTTACGAGAACGACGACTCCCTAACCTTCATCACTGAGGCTGATGGCTACCTATCCAGGGTTAGGAGGGAGTTTACCCTTGCCAAGGGGCGTAAGGAGATTATTGTTAGGAACATTGTTAATAAGGCTGAGAATTACGATAAGGAGGGGGTCTACTTCGCATTCCCATTCAAACTAAGGAGGCCGAGGATACTTGTCGAGGAGCCTGGGGCCTTCGTTGACGTGGAGGGTGAGTACGTTGAGGGGGGTTGCGTTAACTGGTTCACGGTAAACAACATAACTTTGATTAAGGGTGAATTCGACGTTGCACTCCACTCGGAGGAGGCTCCGTTGATTACGGTTAATAGGGTTTTTGATGGCGTTTGGAGGGGCAAGCTGACTGTTGAGGATGGTTTAATATTCTCCTACGTCATGAACAACTACTGGCACACTAACTACAAGGCTGCCCAGGGTGGTGAATTCACCTTCACCTACAGGCTAACGAGTGGTAGGGGTATTAAGCCGAGTACAGCCTACAGGTTCTTCGCATCGCCAATTATTGGTAGGGTGGTTAACGGTGACCTTGAGTTAAACCCACCTGAAGTCGTGGTTACGGCAATTAAGAAGTGGGATCTTGGTGATGGCGTCGTGTTAAGGCTACTTGAGGTTGATGGGGAGGAGAAGGCAGTAACCATAAGGTCAAGCATGCTTAAGGGGTACACGCTAATGGAGGCAAACCCACTGGAGGAGCCGATAAGCGAATTAGGGAAATTCAACGGGGAATTCACAGTAAGGTTAAGGCCAAGGCAATACAAAACACTGGTATTCAGGAGGTAATCAGCTACTCCTCAGGGCTTTTAGTATTAGGCTTGGGTTATCGGTTGTTACCTCATCAACACCCATCTTAACCATCCTCAACGCCAGGTCAGCGTCATTAACCGTCCAAACCCCAATCTTTAAACCGGCCTCATGCACGGCCCTCACGTCAGCCTCGTTAACTAGCCTATACTCGGCTTGAAGCCACTGCGCCCTAAGCCTCCTAGCAGCCTCAATGAACCACCTTGGCTTACCTATGAATATTAAGCCCATTTCAATGGACTCATCAATGCTCCTAACCCTCTCCAGGGCGTCGAAGTCGAAGGAGACTATCTTGGCCTTGATGCCGTACCTCCTCACAAGGTTGATAACCTTCCCCTCAATGCCTGGGTAGAGGTCACTGCCGTGTTTAAGCTCAATGACGTAGCTGACCCTACTCCCAAGCTCCCTAAGCACCTCCTCAAGTGTCGGTATCTTGACCCCACGCCACTGGCTACCGAACTTAACACCGGCATCAAGCCCCTTAAGCTCCCTGAGGGTGTGGTCCTTAACGTAACCGGAACCCGTTGTCGTCCTTTCAAGGGTGTCGTCGTGAATTACCACAACCTCCCCATCCCTAGTCATGTGAATGTCCATCTCAACCCCATCAACCCCGGCCTCAAGGGCCAGCCTGAAGGATGGTATAGTGTTCTCAGGTGCGCAACACCTGGCTCCCCTATGCCCAATAACCAGGACCATAACTAATGCTCACTGGCTCCCCTTTAAACCTTTAAGCACCCCCATTATTAAGCCTAGGCTAAGCTCACCAACCACTAGGGGCTTCTCAATACCTAGGTCGACGAGGACCTCCGGGTCAACCTCACCAACAACACCCACGCTGACGCCGTTCACGAGAACCTCAACTGAGCGGACATTTATGAATGGCCCACCTGAGTACCTGCGGATACCGGCGTCTAGGCCCAGGTACCTGAGGAGGGACTTGACTATAGATAGGCCGTCGGTCAGCGTGAAGCCGTCCCCCATCAGCAGGACCCCAACCCTCCTATCCGTGGTTGCCGTGTCGCCCTTAACCTCGATCACGTCGCCAACCTCAAAGGCCTCTAGCCTACCCACCAGTCTCTGGTTGACCTTAGCCGTGAGCAGCAGTGATGGTATTAGTGAGCTGCGTAGGGCCGAGTAGTCCCTTATCTTCGGGTTCTTCAGCTTAACGAAGTCTTGAAAACCAGCCTTAACCATGGCCTCGTCGCTTATCAGGTTGAAGTTAACCACCTCCTGTAGGCCCATGCCCACCAGCAGCTCCCTAACCAGGTTGCTGAGGACCTCTACTGGGTGCTTGGCGCCGAAGTGTGTTGGGGGAGGTAGGCTGGGCTCTATGTTGCCGTAGCCTAACCCAATGGCCACATCCTCAATGACATCCACGGCGTCGTGAACGTCAATCCTGTAGGGTGGGGCCTGGGCCTCAACAACCTCACCGTTGCAGGAGGCCTCGTAGCCCATCCTCCCAAGCAGGTTGACCACCACGTCTGGGTTAACCTTAACGCCCAGTAAGCCCTCTATGTCGCTCAGCTTAACCTCAACCCTAACCCAGTCCAACCTTGGGGTAACCTCGCTGTAGCCTGGCCTAACGGCCTCAACGGACTCTATGACTGGGTTCCTGGACCTCTCAGCCACTGAGGTTACCATTACGTTGAGGACTCTCTTCATGAGCTCAGGTTCAATGCCAGTTACGTCTATGAGTATGTTCCTGGTGGACTCGGTGACCTTAGTGTCCTCACTGTTCAGTATGGGTGGGAACGAAAGCACCCTGCCCTCCGAGTCCACGAGCAGTGGGTACTCCCCAGGCTTGACTAGGCTCGAGTACGCCCTACCCTTCTCGGTGGCCTCCAGGACCTCCGTGAGGGTCATCTCCTCCCTATAATCCAGCGGCCTGTAGGTAGCCTCCTTAACCGCAATGTAGCCGAAGGGTGGCTTAAGGGTGTCTAGGTCGTATAGGCCTATTGAGACGAGTCTCCTATCCCCACCGTAATCCCTATGTAAAACCTCCTGGAGCTGGAAGAGCTGCCTAATGGCCTCGTCGCTCAACTCAACGTTCCTCACAATGGCCATGTAGGCGTATGGCCTATAACTGGGCGCCTTGGATAGGTCAAGCCTTGTGGCTGGGCCATTAACGCTGTACCTCGGTAAGCCCCTTGAGCCTAGGTAAACCCCAATGGCCCTACCAAGCCCCTCTGCTGAAAATAGATCCGGCCTATCGTAGTTGAGCTCTATTGAGACGTAGCCACCCTCAACCTCCTCCACCTCACCCTTAAGTACTTCAATAACCTCCCTCAGCTTATCTAGGGTTAGCTCAACGCCGGCTATTGAGGATATGTCGCTTAAGGAAACCTTAATGGTCGGCATTTAAACCACCCAGGCAACCCCCCTCATCGACTCTACCTCCCTTACATTATTCGTGTAGAGGGTCCTTATGTCATCAACGCCGAGGACTACCATGGCCAACCTATCTATCCCAACACCCCAGGCAGCGACCTTGTAGTCACGGTCAAGCCCAACGACCCTAAGCACCTCAGGCCTAAACATGCCCCCTGGGAAGACCTCCAATTGGCCTAGTCTCGGGTGCTTAACGTAACCCTCAACACTAGGCTCGGTGAACGGGAAGTAGGCTGGCTTGAAGTAGACCCTACCAAGCCCAAGCCTCTTGGCCAGCTCCGTGAAGAAGCCGAGCAGGTTCCTGAAGGTAACCCCCCTACCCACTATTATGCCCTCCAATTGGTGGAACTCCATGAAGTGGGTTGGGTCTGGGGTGTCTGGTCTATAGACCCTGTCCAGTGAGAACAGCCTGTATTCACCACGCCCCCTAAGGTATATTTGCCTAATTGTAACTAGGGTTGTGTGGGTCCTCAGCAGTATCCTAAGCGCCTCCTCACCACTCCACCCATAGCCCCAAACCGCCCTATGCTCCCCACTGGCCCTCCCCATCACGTCACCTGGGGCCTCACTGGGCTTGAGCCTATTCTCCACGTAGAAAACATCCGTTTCACGCCTGGCTGGGTGGTACTGGGGGACTAGGAGTACGTCGAAGTTCCACAGTGCTGCGTCGACGTGGTTGTCCTTAACCTCCTCAAACCCCATGGCCACCAGTTCATCGCGGACGTGGTCTAGGAACTGGGTGAAGGGGTGCCTGCGCCTAATGGGCCTTAGGGGAACCTCCACTGTTAAGTCAAACTCCTTAAACACACCACCCCTCCAGGCCCCTGAGGCCAGGTCGGCTGAGGTTAGGCTTGTTATGACCCTTGCGCTGCTTAACTCACCCGACCTGTACAGCTCCATTAGGCCTTGGGTTGGTGAGGCCAGCACCCTCCTAACCTGGCGAACCTTAACAAGGCCCCTACGCCTAGCCTCCTCAACAATACTGGGTAATTCACCGGGGTACTCCACCTCACCCCTTATGCCGGCTAGAAGCCCCTTAAGTTCATTAACGTAGGCCCTCAAACCCTCCTCAACCCCCGTTAGGGTTACTGAGTCGCCGGTCAGGCTAATGGCGTTTAGCCTCCTAAGCCTACCGAGGGCTGCGGCGAACTCCTCATCACTTAGGCCGGTTAACCTGGCCAGTTCACCCACCTTAGCCCTACCCCCAATACTCCTCAGGTGGCTTAGTAGCCTCTCCTCAGGTAGGCCATTCTTTAGGTAGGCCTCGCCTAGGCTCGTTAAAGACACCTTGTTGACCGGCCTATGCTCAAGGTTAACAAGGCCCCTTGACCTAAGCTCCTCAAGGTCCCTCATAATGTCCTCAGCCCTCTTACCCAGCTTACCGGCCAGTGAATCCGCGTCAATGGGCTGGTTAGCCTCAATCAGCGCCTTAACTATGCTGTACTGCAATGGCGGTAAGACAACCATACTCCACATCCCCACTCAACAACCCTTATTAAGCTTAACACCTAACCTCCAATGAATGGGCGATATGGGTCGGGGTGGTTGAATGAACCTAACTTGGCGTAAGCCCTAGCAGGGCAACCACCCCTGCATAACCTTTGAAATGGGCAACCGGCACAGGCCTTTGGTATGGGCCTCCCCCTAAACACCCTAAACCCACTTACCCACAGTTTACCCAGTTCACTCCTCCTAACGTTACCCTCCCTAAACCGCGGCTCCATGAGGAGTTCGCAACCGTAGACGTCGCCGTTGGGATCGATGACGAACCTACTCCTACCCGCTGGGCATGTGCCGTAGTTGAGGATGCTTAGCCTATTTTAATAGGCCCTCGGCTTCACGGTAGGATTTGGGTCTGGTTGGTGGTTAATTGCCTCATCCCTTTTCTTTTCCTTCTCCCCCTTCCTCTGGTTTCATTGTTTATTGGGGGCTCTTGGGGGTGACCAAGGCGCCCCCGCATGCACATGTAAAACTCGTAAAGCCCTTAACCAGGTGTTCATTGCTCCAACGGTGTCTCTGTCGGCTATGAAGCCGCATTTCAAGGGACCTGGGTGGCTTATCGAGGACTGTGGGTAAACTCGTGGAGCAGGACATAAGGCATTACCTACCAGCCTGGATAAGGGAGAGGTGCGGCATAACCGTGGATAGGGTAAGGAGGTTGAGGATGAACAACATAGCCGAATTTGACTGCTAGTAGAGACTGAAGACAAGGTACTACTAATGGAGATAAAGACAACTTGAGGACGAAGGACATAAAGGACATGACCGAGAAAATTGAGAAGCATAGGGCACAGGCACCAAGCGGTAAAACAACAATACCAATGATAATATACACGATTGAGGGGAAAGGCTTGAGAAACTAATCAACGCAGCAAAACTACACGGTGTAATGTTGATTAAGCATTATGATGAGTACGGGTTCGAATTAATTAATCAAATAATCCTACCCTTTTACCGTTTAGGGAATATCGACTTACAACTTATCCTCCCCACTCTTAACTCATTGATAAACTCCACGTACTCATCATAGACATCCTTAATCCACGCATTTATGCCCTTAAAATAAATGGGCTCAGAATTCACCAACTCCCGAACCTCATCAACACTTAACTTCCCAATGTAGTAACAGGGATCCTTAAGCAGCAAAACTCTGCGATATTCCCTAGCAATCACTGGAGTTACGGGCGAACCCTCAATTCCCTCAACATGCCTAAGGTAACGCTCTATATCATTTAACGAGATATTGTTTTTACGACCCCTGCGCTCCCACTCATCAACAATGGCATAGAAATAATTCATAAGATCATCTATGTAGGGCTTGCCATCATTGAAGTACATAAGCACTATTGGATGATTAATCCAACCTCTCCTCCCATCATTGATGATGCCCAATCTCCTCAGTATCGCAAGCAGTACCTGCTTTGCCTCAACCCTTTGCTTACCAAGCCTTAAATCATCCAGAAACCAGGCTGATTTCCTATGATCTATATACGGTCTAAATACCTGCATCGCAGCTAAAACCACAAGTATAACCCCTTTATTTCAATACTGCTTCATCACTAACGGGGGTAGTGCTTAAAACATACCCCTCTCCTTACCCCTCCTAACCACGTCAAGTAGGCCCCTGTTAAGGAGTGGTAGGGGTTCACCACCAAGTAGGTAAAGGTACCTAACACCAAGCCTACCCAACTCATCAATGACAGGCATGCCAAGCCTCGCCCCTTCTAGGGGCAGACCCTCACGGTGAAAACCCCACCCTTCAAGGCGGGGAGAGGGTCATCTGCTCCGCGTAATCCCCCTCATCAAAGGCGAGTATGTGGGTCAACGGGGTTGCGGAGCACTCCGTGAGAAATATTAATCCACCATTCCTAATACCAACCGTATTAATGCATCACCAGTTAAAATTAGGCGTTAGGTGCATTAAAAACGTTTCCACAACGAATAATACGCCATATTAAGTAATGATCAGTGATATTCATTTAAACTACGGCGCCATTAAAACGCAGAACGGCACCATGAGGGAAAGTTTAAAATCACTCCAGCTTAAAATCAGAATAGGGCCCGTAGCTCAGCACGGTAGAGCGGCGGGCTCCAGGCTGCGATGGAGAAACCCGTAGGTCGGGGGTTCAAATCCCTCCGGGCCCACCAAACCTTGCCCTAACCACCTAACCTCCAACTGGGGCTTGTTTAGATTAAGGTAAGGGGCGCTGGACTTATAGGGCTGGTTTATGCTCAGTTACTGGGGGAGTGGGCCAGTGGACAAGGATTCATTAACTTCAATGCGGCCTGGGTTCATCAAACCCGCCCCCAACAGTCTTAAGGCAAGGTGATATAAGGTATTAGCATTTAACCTGCCTGTACCTTTAACCAGGATCTAAATCCTTACTTACCCATTACTTATATCCTAAATCTTACTCACTTACCCTTACCATAATCTAAATCTTTCTTAACCAGCTTCATTTCTGAACAACAACGAAAAGCCAAGGACCCGCAGCTTTAAATATTAACTAAACGTAGGATAAGAGGAATGAGGAGCAGGCAGCCTACTCGAACCACGGCTGAGGCTCATGTTGAGCTTGACTTGAGGTTTCTTGAGGAGGGTAAGGGGTTAGTGGATAAGGATCCCGTTCAGGCCAGTGAGAAGCTTTACAAGGCTGCCGAGGAGACTGTTAAGGCGCTGGCAATTCACTTCAATCTAATTAGCATAATTAAGAGTGTTGATGAGAGTGGCAGGTGGACGGTTACAGATCTTGAAAGGGCTACCTTGGAAATCTCAAGGAAGCTGGGAAGGTGGTTCAGGGCCGCTTGGGATGCGGCAAACTACCTACACGTGTGGGGATTTCATGAGGCTAAAATCAACGCTGAGGATATCAATGATAGGTTGCCGGACATAGAGAGAATGGTTAAGGAGGCGCAGGAAATTATTAATGGGGCTCATAAATCTTACATGTAATGTTAATACTCCTGTGGCACATTCAAGGAGGTTTCAGAACATACCTTCTTAAAAGATAAAAATATGGTTACTTAACACTATACCTTAAACCCTGGGCAAAATACTAAGTGCAGTGCATAAGCCGTTAATACTCAGCGGAGCGACGTCAGTGAGACCTTCGTACAATTTCGGTGATGATAGGTGATTCACATTTACGGGGTTACCAAGAGCTTAACTACTTTAGAGGTTTACCGGTTACTTAAAGTTGATGTTAGGGATTGGGATGCAAGAACCTTGAGGTAATTATGGCCATGCCAGCCGGATCAAACAGCTAGAGTAATGACCTTATTAAGGTAATTATTGAACCACTTAAGAGGAGTATATTAGACTTTAAGGAGACTAATAACACGTAGGAGTTATAGATGGAGACTTGACCAGATCAAGGAAGCCCTCACATATGCATCCAAGAAGTACTAAAGGTATTATAATGCCTTAGCAGAATGATAACCACCGGCAGTTAACTAACCTGAGGCATGAGGTTAAGGCGCCTTAAGAACACTAACCATGTTAAGCGTATACTATACGCAATGGCGTAGATCGACATCTTAGGGCTTACTGATCAAGGTTGCGGTGTATTTACTATCCAGTATACTTATGGAGCTGTACTGAATCGTTAATTAAATTAATTAATCTAATTATTTAATTTGAATATGGGGTTAATGCTTATAAATATTTCAATAACTAATGTAATAATATGGATAAGCATGGCTTAAAGGGCTTAGTCTTCCCAAGGTGGGCAATAGGCAAGTTCCTCGAGACTTTACCCCAGTTGGTTGAAGTTGCCAGTGGTTTAAGGAAGGCTGACCTGGTGGTACGCAACGTTAACCTAGTTGATGTTGCCGGTGGGCGTGTGGTGGAGAACGTGTCTATAGTGGCCTATTCAGGCTTCATAGCTGCCTTGGTTAGCGCAAGTGATGATGAAGTCTACATCGGCCACAGTACAATGGTTATTAATGGTGGTGGTTCCTATGCGGCTCCAGGTTTCATAGATGCGCATGTTCATGTTGAGACTAGTTTCTTGAGACCAAGTGAGTTCAGTAAGCTTGCACTAATGCATGGCACAACCATGATAGTTACAGACCCCCATAACATATCCAATGCAGGTGGTTTAAAACACCTACTTGCCTTCACCGAGGAGGCCATTAGGCAACCCTTGAAGGTGCTTGTTCAAGTACCATCATGTGTACCACCCACTATATCTGAGGTGGATAATCCAGGTTACACATTGAGTGTTAAGGATGTTGAGGAACTGCTCGACTCCGGCCTGTTCCACAGCCTGGGGGAGTTCATGAATTACGCATCGGTGGTTAACCGCGACTCTGAGACTCTTGGTAAGATTAACCTACTTAAGCCCTAGGTTTAGGACTCCAATATACGCCCACCTACTGGACTTAACAATAACGGCGGCGCTAATCACCCTGGCTGGTATATTCTACGGAACATTCACGGCACTCTACGGTGCAACCGTGGGTGCCTTAATGTACTTCATGGCCGTGGGCGTTGGCGCCGTACTGATAGGTGTGGGTAAGCGCCTAAGCATGGGCAGAGGTCTAAGGGCCACGTTGACCGTGTCCGGTGCCTTAACGACGGCTGTGATGGCTTACTTGACTTACCAGTTCCTGGCATACCCATCAATATGGGGTGGGAACTGGCTGGCATACGGTGTGGTTGCCGGTGCTGTGGTTCTCGGTATTGTTGCCTACACGGTATCACGCATAGTTAACATTAGGAGGTACGGCATAGACATAGCCATAACATACACCGAAATACCACCGGAGTAGTGGTTAAAGTTAATTGCCACGAGGGGGTAAAGGTTTATATTAAAGGTGGGCGTGATTAACTTGTAATGAGCTCTATTGACTGGGATAAGCTTGAGGAGGTTGTGGAGAGGGCTGTGCGTAAGGCTAGGTCTGAGGAGCTTAAGGAAATGGCGGAGTACATGAGGACCGGGTTCCAGGAGATCCTAAATAGACTGGATGAGCACGATAAGAGACTAAGCGAAATAACGGAAATACTAAGGAGACATGAGGAAATACTAAAGAGGCATGAGGAAATATTGAGTGACCATGGAAAAATTCTTAGTGAGTTGGTTAAGGCTGTCGGTGAATTAAAGGTGGCCATGGGTTCACTGGGCAGGAGGTGGGGTGTTGACCTTGAGAAGACTGTCCTCAAGATTTACAAGGATGCGCTTGAGAGCAGGGGTATTGAGCCTGGTAAGGTTGAGAAGTTCATCTACACGGATGTTGATGGGAAGTATTATAGGCAGGGGGCTAGGTTGGAGATGGATGTCTACATACATGACGATAAGGTTTACCTAATTGAGGTTAAGTCCCACGCGGAGCTTGATGACGTGGAGTGGCTCTTCGATAAGGCTAGGATTGTGGGTAGGATATTGGGTAGGGAGGTTAAGAGGGTTATATTAATGGCTATTAACATAGATAAGGAGGCGCTGGATAGGGCTAACCAACTGGGCATAGACACCATATACGGCGCCGTGATAACGTAACCCAACTTAAGTAATGGTGCATGGTATGCGGAACCACCTCAAAGCATCCACATAATCCTCCATTAAATACCTGATTAATGACGTACTAAACATGGGCATCAGGATGTGGAAGCCCGTGGAATGCCACTAGAAGCATGTCTAAATGTCTTTGGGAGACCCGACTGAGGGGGTTAATGAACTAGGTGGTTACACAAAGACAGCTGGTATCTAGGAGGCCATGGTTTACCTGCTGAACACCGGGGGTGGTAAGGCATTCATTAGGCGGGGTGACTACTACCCAAGCCAGATAATACACGTAAGCGTCATAACGAGGCAGGTTCAGGTTATACTTGAGGGTGAGGGCCTAGTCACTAGGATACACCTCAATCATTATTGATAGTCTTAAGGATAGGTATAAGTATCCCTCATTTAGTTTTTGCCAGTGAATACCGCTGATGTAATTGCCTCATTAAGGGGGGCATGCATGGATCTTGGGAGGGAATTTGGTGATGAGTTCTTAGGGTTAATGCTCTTTGGTAGTTGGGCTCGTGGTGAGGCTAGGGAGGATAGTGATGTTGATGTTCTAGTTCTCTTTAGTAACTTAACCGGTAACTTCGACGTTAGGGCTAGGGTTTATGGGGTAATTAAGAGGCACATTAATCGCGACATCACGTTGGTGATAATGAGGAGGGCGGATATCCACGGTAGGTGGTCCTCATTAGCAATAAACATTGCCTGGGATGGCGTGGTAATTTGCGATAAACTGGGTGAGCTGGCTTGGTTTAAGGCTACGGTTGCCGATTTCATCAGGAGGGAGGGGTTCGTTAGGTATAGGACTAGGGATGGGAAGTACGGTTGGGAGAGGGCTGATGGTAAACCCCTCGTACACACAGTGAACAGCTATGTTCGACCCAATGGATGAGGTTAGGTACAGGTATAGACTAGCAATGACCCCCTTCCCGCCCTTTTGGGTGGGGTTTCACCGTGGGGGTCTCGTCCGTTACTCCCTCTGCGGGGTTAATGGTTTCGTTCTTGGGGTGGTGGAAACAGTGGAGTATCGCCCCACCGGCTCATCTGATCTGAGGGAAGCAAACCCCCTTCCCGGGGGCACCACCCCCAAGCACCAAACACCCCAGCGGAGCTAGTCTTTAATAAAACTATCGTCCCCACGTAGTGGCGCAAACCTGCCATGAATGGCGAGGCTTGACCATTTTGTCACACGACCCCTCAGGCGAATTGGAGGAGCTGATTGATAGGATGCCTAGGGAACTCACTAGCTTAATACTTGAGCTGGCGAATATAGCCAAGGCGCTGGCTCCCGAACATGCTAGGAGTACTTATGGCGAGCCTAGCGCTGGGTTGACGCCGTGGGATATATACGGTAGGGATGATGCCGAGAGGGCGCTGGCGATGGCGCGTAGGGCTGTGGATATGATGAACACGATACTCAAGTCATTAGGCATTAATGTGACAGACCCCTAACGATGATTCCACGCAACGCTAGGGTTGGTGCAAGGGCAGGGAAGAGGTCACCTGGACCACCTCATGCCTAGAGAGGTTATGGCGAATGCGTAGATGAGCAGTAACACGGTTATTGTTGCTGGGACAGCCTATGGTGGAACATAAAGAAACTAAGGGAAACATGGACTGAAGAAAACACTAGGATGAGTCAAATCTACTTATTCCATACGGAATCGCTACTTTCCTGTGGTTCTTCCTAAGAAAAACTAAGAGCCAGCCTAGAGCAAAGCCCTGCAATGCTGATCTGGAACAAACCCATGAACATCATCAGACAAGCGAATAGGAATAAGGAGGGGCACCACTCAACTCCCAAGAACAGAAGGAAGGTCGGAGCATGTCCGGCTATACGCTACTGGAGTCGCCAACTCAGACCCGAAAGGATTATTGGCAGCCAAACACCCAGACCATTAACAATCTTAACACTGAGTAACTGGACATACCCAGTATCTCTCTAATACCCAATTTACTACAGCTATACTACAGTGATTAAGGGTAATTACTGCTACTTACTGCTCCATGAGAAGAGACTAATCAGTGGAGGGGTGCTTAATGTAACGCAGTTTAACAGCTCCAACTAACGTGAGTTGCCGGTGCAGTTAATTAAGCGATATAGTTAATTTTATATTTCTGGGGTAGAATAATTGTTCTGGGGCAGAAATGCTGTTTGATGAGAGACCTAAGGCCAGGAGGGAGGACTTGTTTGATAGGGTTAAGGAGGTTTCTGAGGTCATAGATGCTATAGACAAGGGTAGGCCAATTATTGTGCTGTCCGGCATAAGGAGGATTGGTAAGACGTCCGTACTACTTGTAGCCCTCAACGAGGTTAACGTTGACTCCGTACTCATTGACTGTAGGGCGCTTAAGGAGAATTACGGTAGGAGGGAGCTATACGCACTCTTCTCAACGGCCTTCTCATCAAAGCTCGATAAGTTGAGGGATGTGCTTAAGGGTATTAGGGGTGTTAGCATAATGGGTAATTACGTTGAGCTTAAGTGGAGTGGCAGAGACTACCTTAGCTTAACGGAGCTGTTTGATAAGCTTAATAGGAGGAGACTCGTAATAGCCCTTGACGAGGCGCAGAGGCTTAGGGGCCCGTTGGCTAATGAGGTTAAGGATGCCATAGCCCACGCCTACGACTATGATAGAAACCTAACCTTCATACTCACCGGCTCAGAGGTAGGTCTCCTTCACGAATTACTTAACGTAGATGATGAAGAATCACCCCTCTACGGCCGATACTACCATGAGGTTGCCCTAGGGAGGTTCAGTGTTGATGAAAGTGAAGAATTCTTAAGAAGGGGGTTTAGTGAACTTTCCATAAGCGTGAGTGATGATGTTATAACGAGTATTGCCGAGTATTTTGACGGCATACCAGGCTGGTTAACCTTAGCAGGCAATGTCTATGCTGGGACCAGAGACCTTAGTCAAGTTAGGGAAACGGCCATTAAAATCGCCATGTCTGAGATTGAGAATTTGATAAGGGTTAAGGAGAGGACTTCACCTATAGTGGCTAGGAGGTATGAGACTGTGCTTAGGTGCATAGCTAACGGCTCCAACAGCTGGGGCAGGGTGCTTAGGTGCCTTGAGGATGAGGAGGGCTCCACAATATCCTCAAGCGTCCTACACAACATAATCACCAACCTGGAGAAGCTAAGTATAATTAAGGACTACGAATTCCTGGACCCAATCTACAGGGAAGCGTCAAAAAGACTCAAAGGCTAGAGGAAATCGATACTAAGCCCATTAGTGTTACTAAATGGGGACGCTTACGACTTCGGCGTCGTAATCATCAATGAGACACAGAACTTAAGGGAAATAGAGAAGCTAAGGCCAGCGCTTAAGGAGTAGGCGGTATCCATACACAAGGGCAGTTTTGGTTTTTATAGTTGTTTGTGGTGTTCGTTCCTGTTGATGGTTAATACTGTGGAGCGTTTAATTTTTCGGTGAAGTGGTGGGGTGAACCCGATGAGCTTGACGAGGGGGACCTTGGAGGAGCCACCTTCAGCGAGGGGAACGGTGCGAACCACTAGGCAACTGAGGGGTGAGCGGATGTTTAGCACTAAAGCGCGTGGGCAACATTCTGCATGAAACAACAGACTTTTAAGCCCCAACCAGTGAAAAGACTGAGCGCCCGCATGGACTATACCCTCATCGAGTTCCTGGTGGGGATTGTCACCATAGTCGGTTTCATGTACAAGTTCGAGAGGGACACCAGGAGGGACATTGAGGAGTTGAGGATTGGGCTAACCAACGTCCAGAGGGATGTTGGCGAGTTGAGGAGAGTTATGAATGGGTTGGGTGACTTCTTGTCTAGCCTTGTTGAGAACCTCGGGAGAAAGAGGATAATTGAGGACGTGGACCTACTGAAGACAGCACTCAGGAACATGACAACCACCACGACAAACCCACTCACGGAGGAGGAGAGGAAAAGGCTCCTTGAGCTTATCGACAAGGGTGAGGACATGACACCAGAGGAGGCTGACGAGCTCGCTAGACTCGCTAGGAAGTTCTACCGCGAGTACGCTGGTAAGGTAGAGAACGCCTGGTTGATGCTCTACTACGCAGGGGCAATACGCGGGATAGTCTACGGGAAGTACAATAGGAAACTAACACCAATACTAGACTAACCCAGCCCAACCCGCATGCCGTCCACAAGCAACGCAGGGGAACACCAGCTGGTGCTTATGGCATGTGGCTCGCGTGGTATACCACGCGTGCGGGCATCACCAAAGCGAACACTAGTCACTACACGTGTGGGCAGGGAATCTTTTAGCCAGGGTTTAATTAGCCAATGAGCCAACCAGCTGGGACAACAGTCTTTATCTTTAAAACACTGGCTAACCCAACGTATTTCCAAGTCTCGGCGAGCAACGCAAAGTAGAACTTGGACTCGATGGTTGGCAGTTATTGCCATATTAGGCGTAGTTGCTTAAGTGTGGGCAACCTGGTGTGGTTGTTTGTTTTTGGTTTGTGTACTGTGAACACGTCATACAATGCCCTAAAGAGTGCTGGGTCCCTGGGCTTCAGCACGGTCTTCAAGAACGACTTGAGGCTGTAGGTGGTGTGCTTAAGGACAAAGGTCTTCTCATCCTCAGCTAGGTCGGCCAGGAATTCCCTAATACCCTCTGGTGTCAGTACCCAATTGACCTCAGACAGGGCTAACTTAATGTAGCGGACTTCATCGTGAATGGTCTTCTCAGCCAAGCCTTTTAATTTCTTGGACTTTACAAACTCCTCTAGGTCTTGCTCAGTCACAACCCACTTCGTCCCTGCGCTCCTAACGTCGTCACCCAAATAGCGATCCAGGTACGAGAGAAGTACATCCCTGAAGCCAGGGTCTGCCCTAGCCTTGGCTATGACCCTTAACATCATTAATACTCGCAGGCCCCACCTCAGGTATTTGCCCCAGGAGCTTAGCTAACTCCTCGTGACACCGGACAAGCCTCGCCCTTTAGGGCGGGGTCACTCCACTATGTGGGTTTCAGGCGTTAGGTTTATGAAAACCAGCCCCACTGGGTTATTCAATAACCCCGCAATAGGCGGGGTAACAACCAAGACCCCCAAGGTGAAACCCCACCCTTAAAGGCGGGGAGGGGGTCATTAAGGAACTTCAGCGCCCTGTAGAGCAGGTCCTCAGTAACACGCCTCTTGCCCGAGCGTATCATGCTGATTAGGTTGTTAGGTTAATAGTTACGCCAAGGTCCCTGGCGCGGATCCCTTAGCCTCCATGACGTAGTTGATGATTTTAACACGCTCCTCATTGCTAATGCTGCCAATGTTGATTAGCTTGTAGTTAACCATCTACAGCATATACTGCAGAGGATATATGCCTTCCATAACAAGAAGCACATCGAAATGTAACAAGGCGAACAGAAATAGAACGGTGAGGAATGATGTTTAGCATGGTTTTCTGGTAGCCGGGCCCGGATTCGAACCGGGGTCAGTGGGTCCAAAGCCCACCATCCTTGGCCGCTAGACGACCCGGCTCAAAACATTAGGCAAACCAGAATTTAAAAACACTACCCAATGTGGGTATGGCTTAGTGGCACTCCCCCTTAAGGCCCTTTGGCGGTGTCACCCCCCTTTGACCTAGGTACCTTCCCTGGTACTTGGCCTCGCCTATTGTTTTGGCTAGGACCACGTGTAGGAACCTCATCCCAGGCCTTAGGACTAGGTAGTTGCCACTATTGTTAATGACCTCTATGGTTACGTTTCCCTCGAAGCCTGCGTCTATTATTGTCGGTGGTACGCTTAACCCATACCTGGCTAGGGTTGACCTTAGGTTGCATAGGCCTATTACATCGTTTGGGAGCCTAACGTACTCCATTGTTGTGAGCAGGGCGAAACTCCTGGGCGGGATAATTATCCTACCATCCTTAGCCTCAACAATGCTGAACAGGTGCCTAGCGGACTCAAGCTCACAGGGGTCGATGACCTGACCCTCGAAGGCGTATATGGCGTACTCGTTACCAACCCTTAGGTCAAGCCCATTCTCCCTAACCACATCCTCGCTAAAGGGCTCTACACCCAGGGTACCACCCTTAATTAACCTCAGTATCTCATCCCTGGCAAGTATCATTAACGTTAACGGCGTGTTAAACCATATTTAATAGTTACCCTATTGAAACCAGTGGTAATACGGTAACGTCTAACCAGCGCCACGGCACCGGGCCTATAAGCCATGGGTGAGGGGTTGGTAAACTAAGAGACCTATCACCTGCCTTCCCTGGCCCTCGTGAGGTCCTTTATCTTAATGCCTGTGGGTGATATTGCCGTTAAGCCCCCATCAACGAAAACCGTGGTGCCGGTCATGTAACTGGCCACCTTTGAGGCCAGGAACATTACCACTGAGGCAACCTCCTCAGGCTTACCAAACCTACCCATTGGTATAGCCTCAGAGATTACACTATACGCATGCTCCCAACTACCACCCGGGTCCAGACCACTTGACTTAACCCTATTAAGCGGTGTGTCTATGGCCCCAGGGGCCACTGCAATAACCCTGATCCCGTACTTAGCCAGGTCGAGGGCCATTACCCTGGTTAACCCTATCTCAGCCGCCTTAGTAACGCTGTAGGCCCCGGTGGTTGGTTCGCACTCAACCCCCTGGACGGATGAAATGTTTATTATAACCTTACCCTCACCCTTAAGCATCAGTGGTAGTAGCTCCCTTGCAAGCAGGTAGTAGGCGTCCAGGTTAACCTCAATTAGCCTCCTCCAGGTTTCGTAATCGTAATCCTCAAAGGGCTTGTCAACCTCGATGGAGGCATTGTTAACCAGGACATCTAGCCTACCGCACTCAGCCTCAATCAAACTCCTCAACTTAGCTACATTATCCCTATTCGATACGTCGCCAAGGAATAGTATTGGTTCAATCCCCTCACCCCTAAGGCGCCTAATAGCCTCCTCTGCAATCTCCCTCCTGACACCATTAACGATTACCTTAGCCCCAGCCCTACCGAAACCCTCAGCAATGGCTAGGCCAATCCCCTCCGTCGAGCCTGATATGAAGACGCACCAACCCTTAAAGTTAAAGTCCACTTCCCCAGTCATAAAAATCCAAGTGTAACGAAGCTTTAAAGCATTAATTAGAATGATGAGCCATCCCTAAATCCTTTTTAACTTACCCGTCAACTTACCCACCCTTACCTTAATTATGCCTAAACTTTAAGGCCTATGATTCAATTCAACTTAAGCAACACGGTAAGTTTTTTCATTGATGATTCCCATGCTGTAGTCTGGATCTTTTACTAGGGTGTTGATTGAGCCTAGGTATGAATTTTAGCTCAATGGATTGAGCTTTAAGGGAGGGGAAGTAATTTTAACTCACCTAGGTTAAAATTTGCGTGGAGCTTCCTGAGGAGGTTATTAATGAGGCTAGGAGGAGGGGCATTGACGTAGTGGACTTGGTGATAAACGCAATCAGTAGGTATGATCCCATGGCGGGCATTAAGGTGAGGGTTGAGTTAGCTAAAAGGTACCTGGAGGAGAGTAAGGAATACCTCAAAAGGAATGATGCCGCTCAAGCCTCAGAGAAGGCCTATAAGGCCGTTGAGGAGTGCATTAAGGCGCTTGCCGAGAAGTACAATACGCCTGAGTACAATGAAGCTGTTAGGGAAGGTAGGTGGTACACGCACCTGCTGCAAAGGGCCAGCAACACCTTAGCCTCAACACTGGGTGATTGGGTTGCTGTAGGTTGGGCATCGGCCTATGCGCTGCACGTTTGGGGTTTTCACGAGGTTAAGTTATCCGTAAGCGACATGACGGTGTACATGAAGGTTATTGAGGATACTGTTAATAAGGCCATTGAGATCTTAACGCACAATGCCTAATACTCCTCAACTACCTTGGCAAGTAGCCCAGGATGACCCCCTCCTCGCCCTTTTGGGGCGGGGTTTTCACTCTGGGGGTCTCGACAGTTACCCCCTCCATGGGGGTTAATGGGCAATCCAGTAGTGCTGGTGTTCATAAACCATTGCCATGGAACCCCACGTAATAGGGTGACCCCGCCCTCAAGGGCGAGACTTGACCATTATTGCCGCATTACACCATGAACCTTTACCATAAACCATTTAAGCACCATGGATGTTCGCAATGGATTCAGTACTCCGTGGAGCAGTATACACTTAATGTAGGGTTTTTAAAGAAGTTACCGTAGAGGTTCATGTGGCTAAGGGGACTTTCAAGGATGAGGGTAAGGTGCGTATGAGGTTGAGGTACGGTAAGTATAGGATAATTAGGTGGTATGCTAGGAGTGGTGTTGAAAATGGTGGTGAGGGTAAGGGTGAGGTTAATAAATGAGGGTACTGGGCATAACGTCGAGGTAATCATGCTTGTTAATGGTGGCGCCGAGAGTGAAATTCCTGTAGTTGTCGTGACACCGGACATTGCCACGGACCTCGGGCTCGATTTAAGTAACATGGACCTAATAGACGTTGAACTAGCATCAGGGGTAACGCGTAATTACATATCAAGGAACACCATTCTTGTTCAACTGCTGGATGACGAAGGTAAGGTGCTATCTCAAACACGCGTTTACGTGGCGGTTGATGAGAATTTAACTGAACCCCTAATGACCGATGCCACAATTGATGAATTAGGGATACAGGTCATAAGCTTTAGGAGGGGTCTCTGGAGGCACACAAATGACCCACCTAACACGGTACGTAAGAGTGCAAAATAAGTTCATAATGAATCCATCTAGCAATGCAACTACTTAAGGGGAAGGATTGCTGAGAGTTATGCATGTTATTGATGAGTTGCGCATTTACGCGATAAAGTTGAGTGTGGTTTGATAAGCTAATGATGATTCCATACGGGTCATACGCTAAGGCAGCTTTAACCCGTGAAGCGACTTTAATGTTACCAGTAGTTTCAGGATGCTTTAAGGAAAAGACCCATGACCAAGTGCGTAGAGCTTAGCGATGCACTGCCAAAGCCTTAATAGTCCCCTTGGGCATCTAATATATTGACCCAGGCTTTAGCCAAGTCTATTAGCATGAGACCTTAGGAACCGCATCATCGTAATTGATGATTATGAGGCGGCTAGGCTACTAAACCTAGCCATTAGTTGCATTTAACTATCTTTTGCGCATATGCGGAAGTTAATTCCTGCATCATGCATGCTTAAGGTTAGGGCAGTAGGTTGGATTTACGTGAACCCTCCAATTCTTTTAAGGCTAGCTTTCGGATTATGATCCTCAACTCCTGGCTCAGGGTAGCCTTATTAACGCCGAGTATATTGGCTAATTCACCTAGGTTAACCCTCCTAGGCCAATCAAAGTAGCCAAGCTCATAAGCCCTATTAAGCACCTCCAACTCCCAGCCAGTTAAGGCACCCCTGGCATACCTAGAGGAGGTATCCTTAACACTAAGCCACGTGTAGGACTTAACCTCAGCCCTCTCACGCAGCACACCAAGGAAGTCCTGGGGCCTCATCCACGTTAAAATAGTCCAATCCTCAAAGCCACCATGCATAACCTCACCGTACTTATATGAGTCATGGTACGTAACTAGCTCAGTTATGCTGCCCTTAAAGTTAGTGAAAATGTTAACCAAGGCTATAGACCTACCCCTACGTGAATATGAATCAATAACCTCAAACCTATAGATATTGTGAAAACGTTTAACCTCATCCAAAAACTCTTTAAGCACCTTTACGTTATCCGAGTAAACTTCAATAATGGCGATAATCTTATCCTTACCGGGTATAGGGGTTGAAGAAATTACATGCACATTAACATTGTTAAATTTACCGGTTAAGGTAGACCAGTCATCATGAGCAAGGCGTACCCTCAAAACACCCCACTTTAACGGCATCATTATAAGATTACCAACGCATATTTAAAGATTATTCCAATTAAAGGGAACCAAACTTATTTGGAATTAATTTTAAATAAAACTTAAGCATGATTAAATCCTATATGAACGGTAAAACATACACCCTCCTAGCAGCCGCAATAGCAATAGCAGTAATGGCAATGTATGGCGTTAATGTGGTGCGTGCTTCAAGCACCCCTACTGTGACCATAATCGAGGCTATACCAAGTACTGTAATAGTATCTCCTGGTGTCCCTATTTGGAATCCTTATGCTCCAGGTAACTTAATAGGGACCGTTGGTACTTATATGCCACTTGCACTCTATAATCCAGTAACAGCCCAATTCTACCCAGTATTAGCTAAGTCTTGGGCTATGTTTCCTCAGAATAAGACCCTTGTAATTTATCTTAGGCATGACTTGTATTGGTTTAATGGTTCGGCTGTTATGCCCTTCACTGCTTGGGATGTTTATGCTCAGTTCTACATTGGTGTTAAGGCATTTGGTTGGTATGTACCATTCTTAAACCAGTCCCTTGTTGATGAAGAGATTAGGGTATTGAATAATTACACAATTGAGTTTATATTTTACGAGTGGAGCCCACAGCAGCCATACTACATCCTCACCTCATGGATTGAAACTCCGTGGCCTGTTTGGAAGTGGGCTGTTGATGCATTGAAGACGATGAATGTTACCCAAGCCATGGTTTTCGGCTCAAATAATATAACTAAGTTCGTTGCACCATACTGGGCGTTAAGTCCATACTACGTGACTTATGTAAGCCCAACTTACCAGACTCTGGAGCTTGAACCTATGTACTACAATGGTGTACCGTTATTGGCTAGTTGGATTAAGATATTCCCCTTCGAGGACTGGTACATATACCCGAAGTACACTAAGTGGTGGATTGGGGGCAATACACAAGCAATGACGGCCTTCTTGGCTAGGAAGGCTAACCTAGGCTTCATAGGCCTATCACTCCAACAGGAGGCTACACTTAATGCAAGTGGATTTGGTGAGTATAATGGACCCCACTATGCCACTAATGGCTATACTTTGAACCCTAACATATACCCATTTAATATACCACAGGTTAGGCAAGCCTTCTGCTACATCATAAACAGAACCGCTGCCTCATTAGCCTGGGGTGGGTTATATACGCCGGATCCTTACCCTGTCCCAGTGGCTAATTTCCCACCCTCAATAGAGTCTTACCCATCAAGCGTATGGAGCATCGTTACGCCTTGCAGCACGAATTGGACCAAGGCTGCTCAACTGCTAGAGTCTGCTGGATTATATAAGAAGAATGGCCAATGGTATTTACCGAATGGGACACCATTAACGGTAACATTGATAGCTCCATCAGGTTTCACAGACTGGATGACCTTCACATCGGTTGTTGCAACCACACTTAGTCAATTCGGCATAAAAACCACCCTCTTAGGTATGGATACAGCTACCTATTGGAGTACAATATTCCCTAATGGTGAGTATGAGATGGCAATAACATGGTTGACTTGGTCTAGGGGTTACGGGGACTTTGGCTTCTTATCATGGCCATTCTGGACCTTCCCAGCGTTTAATCTCTCGAAGGCTTGGCCATTCCAGTGGCCTAATGGCACATGCACACCAGTCACCATTAGTAGCCTACCAGGCTTTACACCACCAAACGGCACGATTGTTTGGTGCGTAAACTCAACATTCGGTTACATAAATCTAACAAACTGGAATATAGTATTTGCGGCTACAGCACCAGGAATGCCGCAGTACAATGAATTACTTAAGGTGTTATTTGCATGGTATGAGTACTACATGCCGGTCATACCTAATTTAACTCAAAACCAGCAGTTCAACTATGATCCGAGCGACTTCGACATAACATGGTGGGTTAAGTGCCTAACGCTATTCTCATGGGTACCTTTCGTTCAGGGTCCATGGGGTGAGTCACTGCCCATAATGCTTTGGAATGCTGCATTTGGTGCCATAGCACCGCCTGGGGTTGTCCCACCGCTAGTTGAGGCTGCAGCTAATGGGTCACTGTGGAAGATTGACCCACAGTTAGCAAGCTTCCTAGGCTGGGTGCCTGATAAGACCGTTAACCTTGCATGTCTATCCTCATACTTCCACATACCGTACACGCCAGTAGCCACAACAACTACAACTACCACTACGACTACTACATCCACTTCAACAACCACCACTACATCGACTACGACCACTACTACGACGACTACGACTACCCCGGTTACTACCACTACCACGTCTACGACTACAACCACGACTACCACTACTGCTGTTTCAACGGTAACATCAACGGCAACAGTAACAAGCACAGCCACAACAACAGCAGTATCAACCACGACAGCAGTAACCACAGTAACCGTAACAAAACCAGTAATATCAACAGCACTAATCGCTGGAATAGTAATCATCGTAATTGTAGTAGCAGCAGTGGCAGCGGTAATTGCGTTGAGGAGGAGATGAACACGAAACCACAACCAACATTAAAAACCAAATTTTTCCCTTCTTCTTTCCCTTCCCCCTTTCTCCCTTTTACTTCTCCTTTTCTTCCCTTAATATTACCTTTTTAAGTTACTTCATGTGGAAGTTCAGTGTTCCTAACATGTTTGGAGAAATGCTTAATATTAAGGTTTTAGGTTCGTGAATTATGATGGCTAAGTTTCAGGTGAGTTTCATGGGTTTGGCAATATTGTTAATTCTAGCCGTTACCTTAGTGACCGTGGCGTATCAGTTGATTTCGGTTGCTGATAATGCTAACGTTACGCCTATTGTTAAACTTCTTGAACTGCAGCTATCCTCTTACTATAGACCGAGTTTCCATGGCTTCCTATGTTTTCCAAGTCCAAGTGGGGGTACTGATTTTTACGATTACTGGCCTGATGATGATGGTAAGGTTCTTACGGCGTTCTCAGTAATCAGGAATTACACGCTTGCCTATGAGGCTTTCAACTTCCTTTATGGCCTTAGGGCCTACGGCTACATGATGCCTGATAGGGTTGTTCAAACAATGCTCAATAGCTTTAACGGCTACTATGGCAATAACATAATCGCCGCTGGTGGTTGCCCATTATCACTGGGCACTGAACTGTTCGGCTTCAACTACGTCGCATCACTAATCTCAATTAATGGTGTCGGTGGTTGTGCATACACGATTAGGCTCACCAATGAGTCAGTGGTCTTCAACTTCAGTGGTAAAGCCGTAGTCATCATTAACGTCAATGATGGGTACTTCCTAGTTAAGCCGGTTAATGGGAACCTGCTCACGTTGACCTTAAAACCCCCAGCGCCTGTGGCGTACATCTACTCAAGTAACCTGAGCCTGGTTAGTGAGTTAGTTGCCTCAGGGTTATTTAGGGGTGTTGCTGCTGGGGTTGCCTCATTCACCAATACAGCCCCCTTCACAAACAACCCCTCAATCTTCGTTATAGGCAACGTAACAATGGTTAGGCTTAATTCCAGTGGCTTAACCATTACGGCTAACGGTGGTGTTAAGGTTTACGCCGTTGGGGTTGGTCCCAGTGTTGTTGATTACGGTACGCAACCCTACATCATGCTCGGCTTACTGTTGAACAAGTATCCAAGCAATGCTGAGGTTGGGTCGCCGGCCAGCTTCGGCTACATTGCGCTCGGCTCAGCGTTGCTCGGCCTGGAGACCCATAATGAAACGGTGCTATCCTTCGCCAGGGGTTTCGTGAACTTCTGGCTACCCATAGTTGAGGAGGAGGTTAAAAGCGGCGTCTTTTACCCTAGGAGTGTCTCAACATTCCTCGTGGCCGCCTTACTACTTGAACCTGGTAATGAAACCATTAGGCAATTGGCATTGAGCTACGTTGAGTCACCGGTAACGTTGAGTGCCGTTGAGGGTGGGGCCACTGGTTATGGGTTGACTGCCTGGTTGATAAGCCTCCTGGATTCCATGGGCTACAGCCTAGGTAACCTACTTGGCGAGTATTATAGGGCTCAGGTGCATGCCCTAGGGGTGTTTAAATCAACCCCGTCACCACCATTACCAATAGACTACGCGATACCTTATAAGGCTGGTGAGGACTTGTTTGGTTGGCTTGAGGCTGGTTTACCTTACAACGACACTGGGGTGGTTTTACCGCTCATAAACATAATCTTCAACGACGTACTGGCGCCGGGGAGTAACCCACCACCCTTCTACGCATTCTTCAACTACGCCAATACTGAGGGTGTACCAGCTATCCTTGAGGCTGTGGCTGTTTGGCAGGTTAGGATGCTTAACGAGACTGGGTTAACCATCAACCGCTGGAGGTACCTAAACGTGACGAAGTTAAGCGTGGCTGAAAACGCCTCCGAAGTCATCGTTAACGTTGAGGGTTACCTAATGCCCCCGAGCGGTATCATAACACACCTTGAGTTGTACGTACCCTTCAACTCACTGAACGTAACCGTAATGGTCAACAACAGTGGTGTTAAGCCTTACCTGAACCAGTCAATGTACATGCCAACCCAGTACTACCTCACCTTCACGCCTCAGGTGCCCAGTGGATGGTTTTTCAATAAGACAACCCACATGCTCTACATACAGTACATACCCGAACCAACGGCCGTGTTCAACCACTCGGCGGTTGACATCAAGGTTATTCTTAAACCAAGCAGGGTAAGCACAGTAATCATAGCCACCAGCCAAGCCGCTAAGCCGCCTTCGGCCATTAACTGGGTGGCTGTGGTAGCCTTAGTAACCGTGTTAATAATCATCATTGTGATTGCCATTACTAGGTTTAGGAGGGGCATTTAATACTTTAAAGCCTACTGAAGTGGCTCACCTATGCCTTCTAGAAGGTCCTTCAATGAGCTTGAGCTTAGGTTGGCTTACGTGGCCGCTAGGTCGTTTAGGAATATTAGGCCCCTCAAGTGGGATTCAGTAGGCGGCAATAGGTTTAGGGTTAGTGTTAATGCCGTGAGTGACCAGGATCAGCTTGTTGTGGTTGATTATAGGGGTAGTGCCTTAGTTAGGGTTGATGGTAAGCCAACCTACGCCCTGGACAGTTACCACAGGTTCATACCACTAACCAGGGGTAGTCATGTTGTTGAGGCTGAGTTCACGCCCTACGCAGCCTTCGGTGAAATAGTTGACGTAAACCCCGGTGAACCGTACCTAGTCACTAGGAGTTACTCCGCCTGGAGGCTTTGGGCCTATGGTAGGGTTATACTCGACTTAGCTAGGGCCACCGGTGACGATGCCCTTAGGGACACTTTACTGAACGCCCTGACTGAGGCCCTTAAGAGGGTTCCATTCACCACTGTTAATAGGCTTCAGTTAATGCTAGCCGCTAAGCTTTACGGGTTACCGTGGGGTGTTAGGATTGGTCAGATAGTCACGGAGGACTTGGGTAACGTTTTTGCTGAGGATTCGACTAGCGACTCCGCCTTTGATGATGCTTTGGGTGTTTTGCGTGGTTTGGTTGGTGGTTTTGGTAAGGTTGGTGTTGTTTTTGGTGTTGGTCATGCTCATATTGATGCTGCTTGGCTTTGGCCCTTTGAGGAGAGTAGGCGT
>NZ_LCTF01000007.1 GCF_001663375.1 Caldivirga sp. MU80 | reverse complement strand
GCGAATTAACTGGAATAAAGATTAACGCCGATTTGAATGCGGCAAGGAACATAGCGAAGAGGGTAGGTTACGAAGCACCAATACCAAAAAAGATACTGAGCTACATAGTAACAACCAATGGTGTAAACCATTAACCCCCATGGAGGGGGTAACAACCAAGACCCCCACAGTGAAACCCTCGCCCAAAAAGGCGAGGAGGGGGTCATATTAGCATTAGTATGCGTAGGATTAAGGGCCTTGGTTTGGGATTCAAGATTACGTATGATGTGTTTTACAAAGCTGGGACCCCAGGGGGTATTGTATTCAATAATAAGGCCAATTAATGCAGCCCCAATATTGAGGGAAATGGGTAAAGATTTAAAGGCTTATGAGGCATCTTAATTAATGATAATTGGTTTAACCGTTGAGGAGGAGGGTGGTGTATCAGCTGCCATTAACCTAATGCCCATAACGTTGATAACTGGGGCTCCTGGTTCAGGTAAGTCGAGGTTAATTAACATTATTTGGAACACGTTATCCAACATGGGCGCCAGTGTTAAGTCTAGGGTTAACTGGCTTGGTAAGGTCACCATTATGCTTAGGGTCACCGTTGATAGTGACCTTAGCAGTAGGGTTGCTGCACTTGGTTTGAAGGAGGGTGAGAACCAGGTTGAGTATGTGATTGAACATGATGGAAGGACGCTTAGGCAGGTTGTTAAAACAGGGGGAAACACACTGCTTGTCCTTGAGGCACGTGACTCAAAATCCATGATCACGCACCCCATAGAAATCCCCGTAATAGATGCATGGAGCCTAGTTGGTGATGATACATTAAAGGTGCCTGAACAGGAGGCATCAGTGTTAATAAGCGGTAATGAGGAGGTCCTGGAGTCGTTAAGGGCCTTAATGAACCTGGTTAGAGGTGAGTTGGTTAACCGTAGGGTGCACCTAATAGGCCCCTACTTCGAGTATGAGGGTAGTGAGAGGTCCCTAGACCACGTGGAGTGGATTGGGCGAAATGGGGAGGGGGTTATTAAGGCACTGGCTGAATTGTACATGAACCCGAAGTTCGATGGGGAAATTGGGCTACTTAGAAGGGCACTGGCTAAGCTTGGGTACAAGTCTCTTAGGGTTGGTTTATTCAACGGCAGCTTAACAATAGGGTTTAAGGATAGTAAGGGTAACTTCAGGGTTGGCGGCCCACTACCCTGCCACCTCAGGACAATCTTAGCCGTGGCGACGCAAGTCATGCTGATGAGGAGGGGTGATGTACTGCTTGTGGATAACCTGGACTACTGCATGAATGGTGATACTTGGGATGTCCTACTGGGCCTATTAGCTGAGTTAACGAGGGATAAGTTCATAATAGCCGAGGTGCATAACTACGACCTGGTTAAGAGGATAAACCTAAGCAGTGCAGTTTACTCCGTGGTTTCCATTTAGTGCCGTTAAGTTTTCAAGCGTCTTTACTCACGGCATTAGCTAGGACTATGTAATTAACCCTACGCCCAACCCAAACCTCATCACTCAACTTAACCGCCATGTGGTTAGCAACCTCATGTTCCAACTCCCCCTTAACGAATAGGTGGTAAAACCTGTACACAGGCTCCTTAAGGCGCCATGCCCATTTAATGCGCCTATCGCAACCACCCCCATTACCGCAGCCCCACACAGTGGCCACGAACAAGCCACCACCCCTAAGAACCCTAACGGCCTCCAGGTACGCCGCCTCCCTATCCGGCTTACTTAAATGGTGAAGTACAGCTATCGCCAGATATAGGCCTACTGATGATGACCTCAGTGGCAGTAGCCTAATGTCGCAGTTAACAACGTCAATGATGCCGCCTAGTTCACCCTGGACGCCCTTAACCATGTTGTAGGATACGTCACACGCCACGTACAGCCGGTATCTTAGTGCTGAAACAGCGTAGCGGATGTTTGCCCCATTGCCGCATCCGGCATCCAGTATTGTGTCATACACTCTGTTGGGTAATCTATCAAACACCCACGTCCAAGGCTTCCCCCTAGACTCCCTGAAAACCTCAGCTATCCTCTCGTAAGCCTCCTTTACCTCCCTCACTAAGCCACCTGAACTCATCCAGGTTAATAACCCTGCCATACTTTAAAACGTTAATCACGTTCATTAATATTAAGCCGGCTACTATGTGCTTACACACCTTACCGTTAATCATATTCCTCTCGCAGGTGCATTTAGCGCCGTATTTGCCAACGGTGGTGTAGTAGTACTCATTCCTCCTACTGTCCGACGAGAACCTAAGCCTAACACCAACAACCCCCTTCCCATCATCGAATATCCTTATTATCTCAGCCCTAGTGGGCCTATTAGCCTCATCCTCAAGTTGGAACTCCCTAGCCTTAACGTTGTCGGATAGCCAATAGTAAATGTCTATAACCCAGTTTAGGCTTACGTTTAATTTATTGGATAACTGCATTAGGAAGCTCCTCATCTTCTCAGCGTACTCCTCGTTTGTGCTCAGCTCCACCACACGTCATCTACCTTGGGGGGAGTTATTAATACTTTTAGCGCTCTCCCTCACGGCCATTGCCTTAACCGAGTACATGAGGTACTTCTTATACATAACCCTGGCCAATGCCTTTTCAACAGATTCACTCGAAACATTACTGTCTACTTCCCTTAACGCATCATCAACGTTAACGATGACGTATATCCCGCATTTACTGCACCCAACCATTAATTCATCACCACCGCTAATCATGGTTAACCTGGTTCCGCAGTAGGGGCACCTATACCTAAGGGTTGCCACGCCCTGTACTGAATGTCTCTTTTAAAAGACTTATATGTAAAATGACCAGGTTTACCTCAGGTTAAGTCCATAATGCCTATAGCGCTCATTCACCGTTAACGGCATCATCACAATATTACCCAACTATGTATTATTGAGGACACCCTCCAGGCAATCTTCAATACTGCAGGGCATTGCATTCACGTTAACAAGCCTAGGTAAGTAGAACATTGCCTTGGATGAGGGGGTTGCCGTGCTCCTAATGCCTAACCCATTGAATATTGGGGATACCATTGGGCATGTGTCTGTGATTAAAATTACGTTAGCCTCCCTAAGCCTACTAACCAGTTCAGGGTTCATCATGCCTCTAACGAACCTTGACGTTGATATGACCAGTGGCTTCCTAAGCCTCCTAAAGCCATGTTTCTCAAGGACGCGCACCACTGTCATTATCTCCTCTAGGCTTGCGTGGGGGCAGCCCATGAAGAGTGCATCATAGTCCCTGGGTTGCTCATACCTCAACTCGGGCTCATCCACGGTTAATTTATCGGGTTTATCCATCATGGCTGCGTACCTGCTCCAGTTAGGATTAATCCCCTTGATAATGGCCAGTGGGGTTGGGGAGTAGGTTGCGTAGCTGGCTAGGAATGACTTAAGTAATTGCCTATCCCAGCCATCGTAATCCACCAGTGGTACCTCGCCCTTTAGCTTACCTGCAATTACCCTGCCCAGTAAACCGGCCTTAACCGGGTTTAACCTAGCATTAACCTTAACAATAACCCTAGGGACTCTGTTCTCCTCAACGTAAAGCCCGAACCTAGGCACCTTACCGGCTATGGCAACGATTATGGTGAACGGCCCCGGTAGCTTCTCAGTGTAGGCATCGTTAACGGAGTTTATGTAGGCTACGGCATTTGACTCACCCCAGGCGTGTATTGAACCCGGCTGAGGCCTAATGAACTCGTAGGGTGCGCAGGTTAGCCACAGGCTTGCCCCCATCTTCGCCAGGTAATCCACCACCTCCATCTGCTTCCTCATGAAGTGCTCACTGATGGGTAAGTTAAGGTTACCGTACTCAACCCCAGCCGGGTTAACCGTCGTGAAGACCCTGAACCTGGCTCCACTGCTTGAAATATCCCTAAGGTACTCCAGCCCAGCCTCACCTATGGTTAAGTAGCTGACGCCGCTCACGTGGACGGTATCCACGTCCAGTAGCCTATCGGCCTTAACGGCATCACCAACCTTAATGATGGTTTCAAGGGCCTTGGCCAAGTAACCCCCCTCCCTGAGAATCCTCTCCTCCTCCCTACCAATGAACACGTTACTAACCAGCCCAGGCACATTTAAAATGGTTACCCAGGCGTCACACCACTTTAGGATGCGCCGCCCTAGGCTGAAAGCGTTAATAGCATCCCCTCAATCTCATTAATAAGCAGTCGTATGTCGTTCTCAGCCGCCTCGTCACTCCTATAGGGGCTGTTTTGGCCTTCTTGGTCATTTATGGTGTTTGCTTTTCATTTGATGTTTAAATCCCTAGTTAAGTTTAAAACCTAACCTCAATACCTTTGCTGGTTACCCTGGGTTTCTGAGATCCGTAGTGGCTGGGAGCCGCGGGTGACCGTTGGGGAGCCACTGCGGTGAGGGGGCTCGGGGCGACCGTCGAGAAGGAGACGGTGGGCTAACGCCTACCGCCTCCAGAGAGACGGCTTAGAACCCCCTCCCTATCTGGGCCGTTGTACTGGTACTGGCGGAGTAGTATCGCTATGCTTGCCATGTAGTTAACCTTATCGCTAATCATCATGGCAACTTCCTTTAAGTGGTTAGTCGGCATAATGGCTATTACCCATTCCGACCTCTTAACCCTCCTACCACCCCTAATCTTAACCACACCACTATACATCTTCTCCAGTTCGCCCATCTTATCCACCGCCAGAGCCGCCACAAGAGCCTTACAGGCCTGGAAAACCTTGCTAGCTGCATTCCTGGTGAGGCCCTGCTCCAGGAACTTCCTAGCCAACTCAGCCTCAACCCTGGCCTCCTCAAGCCTAACCTTCTTATACGCCATGGGATTAAGCCAGGGCTTCGGCAACTCCTGCACAATTCATAGGTCCATAGCCAATATATAAAGCTTTAAGCAGGCTACTGGAGTACGCTGGGTATCATTAGTTAGTCAATTCCTGGCGCATGGCTGGTCACTTAGGTTGTGCAGTGGCCAGTTACTGCGTCATTAACCATCAGCCTACATTTATAAATGGGTGGAGTCTGGCTTAAAGCTGGTGGTTACTATCTGGGTAGCTCACTAGGTAAGTACCGGGTGGACCTACCCCCTGATGAAATACCAGACCACTGGTACAACATCCTCGCAGACCTCCCTGAGCCACTACCACCACCCCAAGACCCTGATAATGGTAAAAGGTTTGACTTGTTGAAGAGGGTTGTACCCTCGGAACCCCTTAGTTTTGAGTTCTCCACGGAGAGGTTCATTAAGATACCTGAGGAGGTTAGGGAGAGGTATCTCCAGGTTGGTAGACCCACGCCTCTAATTAGGGCTAGGAGGTTTGAGGAGTACCTTGATGCGCCGGTTAAAATATACCTAAAGATGGAGGGGTACACCTACACAGGCAGTCACAAGGTAAACTCAGCCCTGGCCTGGGTCTACTACGCCCTTAAGGATGGAGCAAGCCTGGTAACCACTGAAACTGGTGCTGGTCAATGGGGCTCAGCTGTGGCGTTAGCGGCGGCCTTATTTAAGGTGAAGGCGCACATATTCATGGTTAAGGCAAGCTACTACGCAAAACCCCTGAGGAGGTTCCTAATTCAGATGTACGGGGCCAGTGTCCACCCAAGCCCAAGTGAGTTAACGGAGTTCGGTAGGAGGCTGCTTAAGGAGAACCCAAACCACCCAGGGAGCCTGGGTGTCGCCATAACGGAGGCCGCTGAGTACGCCCTTAAGAATAACGGTAAGTACGTGGTTGGAAGCGTCATAAACGCCGACATAATGTTCAAGACGGTGGCTGGTCTTGAGGCTAAGAGGCAGCTTGAGTTGATTGGGGAGGACCCGGACGTGATGATAGGGGTTGTGGGTGGTGGGAGTAATTGGGGTGGGGCCTTCTATCCATTCATAGGTGATGAGCTTAGGAGTGGTAAGGTGAGGCGCAGGTACATTGCGGTGGGCGCCTTGGAGGTGCCTAAGGTGACGAAGGGCATCTACAGGTATGATGACCCTGATGCGGGTAGGGTACTGCCCCAGTTGAAGATGTACACAATAGGCTCCGACTTCATTCCACCACCAATATATGCAGGTGGGTTGAGGTACCATGCAGTGGCTCCAACACTATCATACCTAATGAGCAAGGGTTACGTTGAGGGCAGGGACTACGACCAGGAGATGGTCTTCAAGATGGCTCAGATCTTCGCTCAGGTTGAGGGCTATGTACCAGCACCGGAGACCGCGCACACGCTACCAGCCATAAAGGAGATTGCCGATGAGGCTAAGAGGACCGGTGAAAGGAAGACCATACTGGTTAGCTTCAGTGGGCATGGACTACTTGACCTAGGCAACTTCGCAGATGTACTAGGCTTCGAGAAGGCGTAGGGGGAAGTAGTGGAGATTAACAGCCTTAAAATTTAGATTACGATAAGCAGTGTCTTAACCTCACCCAGCCGGTGGTTAGGTGGCGTAGAAGGGAGGGAAAGGTGGTGCGGCCGCCGGGATTTGAACCCGGGATCTGCGGCGCTCCACGCGGGCGGTGCGGTTAGGGGCCATACTTCATAGGCCTTTTAAACATTTCGCCAAGGAGCCATGTAATATCGGCCATCTTAAATGCATACCTTATGCTTAACGCAGCTTAAATCAAGTACCACATTAGCCGGCTTTGGCCATGGCGCCTTGGCTTTAAGCTTAATAGTGCCGTGTGCCCCGTTAACCGGGTAAGTGGTGGATTGTGGTGAGGGTTTCGAGGGGGCCCAGTGAAGGTTACGTTAAGTCCAAGGTGCCTAGGGGGTTTCATCTGGAGGTGGCTAGGTCAATACAGAGGTTGTTGGCCAGTAGGGTGGTGGAGAGGGACCTGGTTGACGTTAAGGCCATTGACCTAGTTGCAGGGATTGACGTAGCCTACGTGGAGCGTGGCGGCTTGGAGATAGGCATCTCTGTTGCCAGTACCTACTCCCTAAGCAGGGGGCTGGTTGTTGAGTGGGGGTGTTGGGTTGGTGAGGTTTCCTTCCCCTACGTACCCACGCTGCTCTCCTTCAGGGAGTTGAAGCCCATGGTTAACGCCTACCTTAAGCTTAAGAGCAAACCGCAGGTGGTCCTCATTGATGGGCACGGTAGGGCACACCCCTTCAGGTTGGGTATAGCCAGCCACTTCGGGGTGTGCATGAACATACCCACAATTGGCGTGGCTAAGTCGCTACTATACGGTAAGGTTAACCATGGTGAGGGGCCGATACTGGACCCGGTGTCCAACGAGGTAATTGGCTGGGTTATTCAGTGCGCGCCCAGTAAACCCACCTACGTGAGCATTGGCCACGGCATATCACTGGGCAGTGCCCTAAGCCTAGTTAAGAGGCTTTGTGCAGGCTCCCAAATGCCAATACCCATACTCCACTCCCACAATAAGGCAAGTGAACTTAAGAGGAGGGTGAGCAGGCTACTGGGGAGTGCGGGTTTAAGCGGGGCCGTGAAGGATATATGCCGGTCATAACGGTGCTGGGGCATGGTTGCCTTAAGATTAGGGTTTAGCCAGTTCCTTACGGGGCTCCTTGGCTATTGCTATTATTAACGGGAACCTCCTCCTAATGGTTACGCTGTTGAAGTACCTCGCCGAGTAGCTAAGGCACTTGGCAGTGCATGAGTGGCTAATCACTCTGCCAAACAAGTCCCCATCAGCCTCAACAACTATGAAGACTCCCCCAGGTTTCAGGACCCTCACCACGTTAACCATCGACGACTCATGGTCACCCCAGTGGTGTAGCGTGAACACGGTCACGGCAACGTCGAATGAATCATCAATCACCGGTAGGGCCCAACTACCCCCATTGATGAAGTCCGGTCTCCAGAACCTGCCATGACCCCTCTTAAGCATTGCCATGCTCACGTCAACACCAACAACGTGGTAGCCAAGCCCACTGAGCCTATTAGCCAACACTCCAGTCCCCGGCCCTATCTCAAGCACCCTGGCTGGGGCATTAACCATTTTCTTGATTAAATTAGCCGTGAAGGAGTACGCCCAACCTAGGGCCACCTCCACAAACCTATACACCTGGGCCGTCCTCTCATCAAACTGTTCAAAATATCCATACCTATGCATCTAAACAAGGGTCAATAATACTGCTAGTTAAAACATACGCGCAAACCTAACACTCAATACCACCCGTGGCTTACTGCAATAACGCCTCCTGCGTCCCTTCAATTAAATGAAGCTAGTTAAGATAAGCTTATTAAGGGTTAACCCAGCAATCTGGAGACGGGCCCGTAGCTCAGCCTGGATGAGAGCGGCGGGCTTTTAAGCTACCGAAGAAACCCGTAGGTCGTGGGTTCGAATCCCACCGGGCCCGCTAGAAAATTGTGTTGGGTCTCATTCCGTAATGCTATTCCTGTTACCATGCATGTAACCATAGTTCAACTCACGCATATCAGCCTTAATGAATTAAGCTTAAAGTAAGGTTAATGAACCCTTCCTTCAACGAACAGGGTGGGAGTCGTCATTATAAATGCAAGTTGGTGCCTTACCTGAGCACCTAAGGCATGGATACTACACAGCCAGTCTTCTAGTAGGCATGGCAGGCTTCACGGTGGTTAATTATAGGGTTTAGTGACGTAAGGTTAATTAAACTAGGGTGTTCCTAATCCCTGTGGAGTCTGACCTGGAGTTCTCTAACATTGTCTCCGTGCTTAAGCTGGTGGAGGCGACCACGCAGAGGACTGTGATGGCTAAGGCGCTCTCCAGCCTTCTCAAGAAGACGCCACCCCAGGTCATTGATAAGGTGATTTACTTCCTCCTAGGCAGCCTAAGACCTGACTGGGAGGGTGTTGAGCTTGGCTTAGCCGAGAGGTTGACCCTTAAGGCTATCTCAATGGCAACTGGCCTACCCATTAAGCAGGTTGAGGACCTCTACAAGAGGCTTGGTGATGCCGGTGAGGTGGCTAGGAGGGCTGTGGAGGTTAGGAGGAGTAAGGGGACTGGTGGGTCAATATTCGACTTCATTGGTTCACAGGCTAAGAGGAGTTTGACCATTAGTAAGGTTTATGATTCACTAATGGCCATAGCCAAGGCGTCTGGTGAGGGAGCCCAGGACACCAAGGTTAAGATACTGTCAAGCCTACTAACCGATGCTGAGCCCGATGAGGCCAAGTACATAACCAGGTTCGTGATTGGTAGGCTTAGGCTTGGCGTAGCCGACATGACCATACTGGACGCCCTCTCAGACGCCTTCGACGTTAATAAGGACCTGCTAGAGAAGGCCTACCACGTCTACCCAGACCTGGGCAGGATAGCTAAGGCCCTTGCCGAGGGTGGTGAGGAGGCTGTTAAGGCGATTAAGGTTACGCCCGGTGTACCCATTCAACCAATGCTGGCTGAGAGGTTGAGTAGCCCTAAGGAGATTTTGAATAAGCTGGGTGGTGTTGCCATATGTGAATTTAAGTATGATGGGGAGAGGATGCAGATACATAAGCTTAAGGACGGCACCGTTAAGATATTCAGCAGGAGGATGGAAGACATAACCAACCAATACCCCGACGTAGCCGAGTACGTCCGTGAGGCTGTTGATGCGGAGGAGTTCATAGTTGAGGGTGAGGGGGTCGCCATAGACCCCGATACCGGTGAGTTTAGGCCCTTCCAGGAGTTGATGCATAGGAAGAGGAAGCACAACATTAAGGAGGCCATTGAGGAGTACCCGATTAACCTATACCTATTCGACGTAATGTACGTTAATGGCCAGGACTTAACAGACCTACCTCTACCGGATAGGAAGAAGATCCTCTTCTCCATAATCAAGCCCCACGAGCATGTGCACCACGCGGACTGGATAATAACGGACGACGCCGATACACTTGAGAAGTTCTTCCTGGATGCAATATCCTCAGGTTGTGAGGGGGTTATGTGCAAGTCTGTTAAGATTGGGTCAATCTACGAGATGGGGGCCAGGGGTTGGTTGTGGATCAAGTATAAGAGGGATTACAAGAGCGAGTTATCAGACACAATGGACCTGGTGGTCGTGGGTGCCTTCTGGGGACGTGGCAAGAGGGCGGGGACCTATGGGGCACTGCTCCTCGCAGCCTACGACCCAGACTCAGACCAATTCTACACGGTCTGCAAGGTTGGCAGCGGCTTCACGGATGAGGACCTTAAGAAGCTGCCCCAGATGCTTGAACCATACAAGATACCCCACAGGCACCCAAGGGTTGTCTCCAAGATGGAGCCCGACGTATGGTTCACGCCAGGAATGGTATTGGAGATAACTGGGGCGGAGATAACCATGTCACCACTCCACACATGCTGTTCAACAATGCTTAAGGGCGACGTTGGTCTAGCCATAAGGTTCCCCAGGTTCACGGGTAGGTATAGGACTGATAAAAAGCCTGAGGACGCGACCACGGTTAAGGAGATCTTTGAGATGTACAACAGCCAGAAGAAGGTTAAGTTAACCGACCAGGCACCTTAAGGGGGAGTTAGCTATTTAAAACCAGCAATGGCTACTAGCTGGGGCGGATGATGGTGGGTCACCTAGGCGGCTACCCACCTGACACCCCCTTCGCCATCCTAAGTATTAGGCGTCATTTAGTACCTACCCTTAGACAGCACCCTGGCGGCTGTTATCAAGGGGTGCCATACCGGTGCCGTGGGTGGTGCGTAGGATAGGTCCGAGAAGAAGAAGTCATCTATCGTGGCACCCTTACCTATTAAGGCGGCTGCCGTGTCAATGTAACCTGCGGTAATTTTATCCGCCCCAACCACCTGAACACCGAGGACCCTACCGCTGGGTTCATCCGCAATCATCTTCACGTTAACCTGAACCCCACCTGGGTAGTAATGGGCAGTGGTCCTGGCCTTTATGGTCGCCGACACCGGTTTAAAGCCCCAATCCCTAGCCTGCCTCTCAGTTAGCCCGGTCCTAGCCACGTAGAGGTTGAAGACCTTGGTTACCGCTGTACCCAGCACGCCGGGGAACTTCAGGAACCTACCCTTAACCGCATTAGCACCGGCAACCTGCCCCATCTTATTGGCTGGTGGAGCTAAGGCAACGTAAATCCTCCTACCTGTGATTAAGCTCCAGGTCTCCGCAACATCACCAGCTGCGTATATGTTCGGCACGGAGGTCTCCATGTACTCGTTAACCCAGACAGCCCTAGTCTCCCCCAACTTAACCCCAGCCCTCTCGGCTAGTTCAGTGTCTGGCCTAACGCCAACCCCCATGATAACCTTATCAACAATGTACTCCCCCCTCTCCGTGATCACCTTGTTCACGTGTCCATTAACACCCCTGAAGCCGATGACCTTCTCGCCTAGGTGTAGCTCAACACCGTTCCTGGTTAACTCATCGTGTATCAGCTTCGCCATATCCTCATCAAACGTTGTAGGGAGTACATGGGGCATCATTTCGAAGAGTAGAACCCTCTTACCAAGGCTCCTAAGAGCCTCAGCCACCTCAAGGCCAATGTAACCACCACCCACCACGGCCACGGTACTTGCCCTCTCAACCTCCTCCCTGAGCCTCGGCGCCTCGTGGGGTAGCCTAAGCGTTAATATGCCACCCAGTTCACTACCCTCCACGGGGAGGGTTATGGGCTTGGCGCCTGTGGCTATTACCAAGACGTCCCAGGGGTACTTAACCACAACACCCCCCTCCCTAACCAGGAGCACCTGATTCTTAACGTCAATGTCGAAGGCCTCTGCGTTAACCTTAACGTTAATCCTCCTCTCCCTGGCGAACTCCTCGGGTGAGTATATTGCCAATTCCTGCGCCTCCTTAACAACACCACCGATGAAGTACGGTATCCCACAGGGGGCGTGGCTTATGAAGGGGCCCTTGTCTATTAGGGTCACCTCAGCCTCAGGGTCAAGCCTTCTAGCCCTAGCGGCCGCAGACGCCCCGGCAGCCCCAGCGCCAACGATAACTACCCTCTTGGCCATGGGGGAATAGGCCCCATGCGTATATATGCATTGCGCAGTTTCTTCAAAGGGGTCCAGGTGCGGAAATATTAATAAAGCAAGTTAACCCAGTGGTCCATGTAATGCAAGTAGCCTTATTTACAATACTGTCCTCACTGACCGGGGGCCATGTGAGGATACTGGAGACTGCCTACAGGTACCCTAGGAGGCCCACCTTCCTGATACCTAGGAATTACTACGTTAAGTTGCTTAACATGCTGGACACGTACTACGAGGGCAGGTTTAGGGACTTCATAGAGAATAACACGGTTGAGTTACCACCCATGGAGATTACCCACTTCTACGCTTACCCAAAGTACATATATGACGCCATGAATAGGATTAAGGGTGATTTAAGCTACTTCGACCTATTCTACGTGCCCCATGAGCACATAGGGATGATGATGCTCCTTAAGGGTGTGGGGGTTAAGTGGACTGCCCTACTTCAATTAACACCAGTCATAGGTGCCCTAGACGTTGACCTACCCATGAACCCGATAAGGCTTATGTCGCTTAACCTAAGGCTAAACGGCATGGGTTACATAGGCGACAAGCTCTTTGAGTACCTAATAGCCAAGGCAGTTCTATCTGGGGAGACGGTCCTCTCAGTCTCCAAGTCAATACCATACGAGATGAGGCTCATGGGGCTTAGGGCCAGGGTTAAGGTACTTGACCCAGGCATCGGCATTGATGAGGCTTGCTTTAGCTGTGGTGACAAGGACATTGACCTGGTCTTCTTCGGTAGGTTGAGGAGGGAGAAGGGGGTGTTCGACTTCATTAGGGTCCTCAATGTGCTACGCAGGAGGATGAGGATGAGGCCTAGGGCGCTTATAATGGGTGCATCAGACGACGAAACCCCCAGGTTAGTTAAGGCTAGGCTTAGGGAGCTTGGGTTAAGTGGACTCGTTGATGTGAAGGTTAACTTAACCAGGAGGGAGCTGCTGAGCAACCTGGCCAGGGCAAGGGTCTTCGTGTACCCAACCAGGCTTGACTCAATAGGGCTCGTGGTCATTGAGGCCCTAGCCCATGGCATACCAGTCATCACCTACGACATACCGGCGATGAGGCTGAACTATAGGACCAGGGCTGTGTTGAGAGTTCCCTTCAGGGACATTAACTCCATGGCCCTAGTAACGGCTAAGCTACTTAGCGATGAGGAGTACAGGGAGGGCTTAGCCAATGAGGGGCTTAGGTTCGTTAGGAGGTTTGACTGGGTTAACGTGGCGTTGAGGGAATGGGAGGAGTTAGGTAAAATAGCCAGCGAGGAGTCCAAGGCACCTGAGACCAAGGTGGCTAACGTGATTAAGACCATTAGCATCACCTAGGCACGGATGAGCCGGTCAAGAGGTATGGAGATGAGGGTAGATATTGAAGAAACCTCATAGTAATTAACCACCTCTTTACTGTACATCTAATCTCTCAAGTCCCAGTAAGGGTTTGAACTCTAGAGCTGCGCAGGTTCTTTTTGACATCAATGGTTAGCTAGGGTGCGCCTGAAGGCACAGTGAATGCTCTGTAGGGTAGGATTCCTCACTCAGGGGTAACGCGTCCTCATTGAGAATTATTGGAACCCACACCACGAGGTGTTTAGGCGATGATACCTGAGGCATACACCTAAGGTATGTTGCATGTAGATACGGCCAAAAACAACTAGGCAAGTTACCATGCATTTTAACTGTTTAAAATGCATGTTTCATGCGTTTCTGCTATTTGGTTCATGCTTCTTTGTGTTCATCTGCTTCATCGTTACTTTTGCATGTTTCATGCATTCTCCTCATTTTACATTGGACTTAGAACCATTGGAACACTATTTCAATTCCTCCATCACCTTTCAATTGGAACAACCATTCAATCCCACCATAAACACCATTGGAACACGGATGACTCATCCAATGAACCCCAGAACCCTGTTCCAATGACCACCATTCAAAATAAACAACAAAACTTAAAAACCCTAAAAAACCAAAACAACCGGAGGATCTCAAAAGAGAATTGAAGGTTCTTTGCCCTTGAGGATTATGCGAAGGGTTTCCTGGAGAGTATCGTGAGGATCTCAAAAGAGAATTGAAGGAAATAGAGGTTCGGTTATTTTCACAGTTATTTTAATTGGTGAGGATCTCAAAAGAGAATTGAAGGTTCCTATCCCCATCCATAATACCTACTAACTCACCTTTTGATACGAGGATCTCAAAAGAGAATTGAAGGTCCTGATTGCTTCACCCAGTGGGCTACCCTGAATAACATTCAACTCGGAGGATCTCAAAAGAGAATTGAAGGTGCAGTTGATTGAGTAGCTTATCGCCGTTGATGCTTTGGGAGGATCTCAAAAGAGAATTGAAGGCACCTCCACCTGCCGCAGGTGGCTTAGCGGGTGGTTGGGCTACAATGAGGATCTCAAAAGAGAATTGAAGGACGCAACTCCCTCTCCATCCTCCTACCAGGCTTAACACCAATGAGGATCTCAAAAGAGAATTGAAGGCCAGGACTCGTTGACAAGGTACCTGAGTAACTACCTGGGGAGGATCTCAAAAGAGAATTGAAGGCCTACTCCCACTACTGCCCGCTATACTTCACGTGACAGGTAGAGGATCTCAAAAGAGAATTGAAGGTCGGGTAACAAGCATGGTATTGCCTTTTTCAGTAACTCTAGAGGATCTCAAAAGAGAATTGAAGGCAGTACACTGTCCGCTACGCATCAACTAGGCAACTACAATGCGAGGATCTCAAAAGAGAATTGAAGGCCTGGTTGCGCATCTACGAGGATGCGTTCATCAAGAATGCGCTTGAAAGAGGATCTCAAAAGAGAATTGAAGGTAGCGTTTGTTCAATGCCCTGCCCAGGCTTGGTTACAATGTTTAGAGGATCTCAAAAGAGAATTGAAGGCATGAAATGAGTGAATTAGTAACAGGTAGCCGCTGTGACGAGGATCTCAAAAGAGAATTGAAGGACTATTTATGGCGACGCAAACCCAAACCCAGGAGGATCTCAAAAGAGAATTGAAGGGCGATTAACCTAACCACAAGGCTGACGTCGTGGATAGGAGGATCTCAAAAGAGAATTGAAGGATGGTTCTTTTATGCCCCCATCAATGCATCCGCATTTAGTAATGAGGATCTCAAAAGAGAATTGAAGGCTGCTACTACACCGTAGCCAGTAGCGGAGTAACCTGGAACTGCGAGGATCTCAAAAGAGAATTGAAGGACATTCACATCTTACCTTACCCTTAGGCCTAGGGCCTGTTAGAGGATCTCAAAAGAGAATTGAAGGAGATTCTCCAGGTTGGCTAACGCCTTATCGGCAGGCGTCTGTGGTTGAGGATCTCAAAAGAGAATTGAAGGCATATGGTACATTCAGCCATCATACGGCAGCGGCTTCACGAGAGGATCTCAAAAGAGAATTGAAGGAATTGAGAAAAATGGTACTGATAGGATGGCACGTGCGTGGAGGGAAGATCTCAAAAGAGAATTGAAGGTCGGAAATAATATTTGACGTTAAGCGTGGTAGGTGGGATATGTGAGGATCTCAAAAGAGAATTGAAGGGGCACCCCACTCGCAGGGGAGGTTACGAATGAGGTCGTGAACCAGGGAGGATCTCAAAGGAGAATTGAAGAAGGGTTAACACCTTGGTGTGAGGGAAGAATTTATCAATGGTGCTTAGGGTGACGTAGTGATGATAATTAGGGTTGCCACCAGGGGTTCGGCCCTATCGATTAGGCAGGCCGAAATAGTGATGAGGAGGATACTTGAGTTTAACCCAGACGTTGAGTTCAAGCTAGTTATAGTTAGAACTACGGGTGATGTTGTACTGGATAAGCCACTTTACGAGATAGGTGTTAAGGGTATCTTTGAGAAGGAGGTTAACCTAGCCTTACTTAGGGGTGAGGCCGACGTAGCTGTGCATAGTCTCAAGGATATGCCAGCCCAGATAAGCAGCGAATTAACCCTTGCAATGACTCCACCTAGGGATGATCCGAGGGATGCCGTGGTCTCTGTGAGGGGTTACACGATTGATTCACTGCCAAGCAACTCGGTGGTGGGTACCTCAAGTCTCAGGAGGAGGGGGTTCCTGCTCTCAATTAGGCGTGACGTAGTGGTTAAGCCCATTAGGGGTAACGTGGACACGAGGGTTAGGAAGCTCATGGGGGGTGGGTATGATGCCCTAATCATGGCGGCGGCCGGCCTGGAGAGGCTTAACGTTAATATCAGCGTTAATAAGATAGACCCATTACTCATGCCGCCCGCCCCTGGGCAGGGTGTAATTGGGGTTGTGGTTAGGAGGGATAGGGAGGACTTGCTTAAGGTGCTTAGGAGGAGTAATGATGAGGATACCTTCAGGGAGGCCATTGCGGAGCGGGCATTCCTAAGCAGGATAGGGGCAGGCTGCCATGTACCCCTCGGTGGTTTAGCAACCGTAAACGGAGACTCAATGGACTTCGTATACGGGGTTGTTGACCCAGATGGAACCAGTAAATTCACAGGCATGGTTAGGGGTAGCTTAAGCGACCCTGAGGGGGTGGGTAGGAGGGCCGCCGAGGAACTACTCAGTAACGCCCATGAGTTAGTTTCCAGGTTGATGAAGAATCCCTAATTCCCTGGCGCAGTTAACGCAATACCTAACCAAACCCACCCTAACGCTATGCAACCTACAGACTGGTTTGCCACACCTGGCGCATAAAGATACGGCCAGCCGTTCACCGCATATGTAGCATAGTGTGTCCCTACATGCTATGCATATCCCCTTATCCTCAACGTAGTCGTCAACGCACACGTGCCTGCCGCATATTCTGCAAACCCTCGACGCCTCATTTAGTAGGCATAGTTCACACTTCATTAACCCAGGGGTGCCAGGTATCTTAATATGTCTGTCCTGGTGACTATGCCCACTGGCTTCTGCTCCTGGTTAACCACTATGAGCCTGCCAATGTTGTAGCTCATCATTAGCCTCATTGCGTCGTAAATGTCCCTATCCCAACTTATTATCGGTACCTCATGCCTCATGTAATCCTTTACGAGGGCATTGAATGCGCCATCGCTGAAGGCCTTGGCTACATCCGAACTCGTTATTAAGCCCATTAACTCGCCGTTATCGTTCACGACGGGCAAGGCCCTGATCTTCCTTTCAGCAATGACCTTGGCAACAGTTAACAGTGGCTCATTGTAGTTAACCATGGCTAACTCCTTAGTCATAATGTCAACCACCTTTATCTTAGGTATGGCTAGGAGCTTCTTAACGACAATAACCACCTCCTTGGAGAGTGAGTTGTCCTCAAGCACCACACCCTCGATTATAACCCTGGCGTTCACAGTTGGGCCAATCCTAACATTATCGCCTGGATGTATGGCCTTAATGTTACCCAGGACCTTTATTATAGCCTTGCTCATGTACGGATTATAAATATTAACCAATTCAATGCTTGTCGCGTAAATGTTAAGGGGCTTCCCGTTGATGTAAATCTGCGCAATATCATTAACCGGATTAACAACCATAGGCGACTTAACGAACTCAATCGCCTTCTGTGAAGGGATGAATCCACCGTAGGGCCCTGTCTTACTGTCAACCAGGTTCATGGCCTTTAACGCAACCATAATGTTCCTCACGGTTCCCTCATTCATGCCCAGCCTGTTCGCAATCTCCTTACTCTTTATCGGTCTCTTATGAACATTGTACAATTCCAGCAGTGTCTCCACAACCCTCATGTACGTTGGCGGGAAGCTCATTCATACCAATAGCCAATAACCAGTTTATAAAATTATCTGAATATTAACATTATGGTGAAGTTAATAGTCGTAAATATTTACGACTATTAACGAATAGGTTAATGGCCTACTGCTGCCCCCCGTCAATGAGCCCCTCCTCAGTTATCTTAAACGTGGCCTCACTCTCAGGGTGCATTGGCGAGTCAAGTATCCTAGCAACCCTAATGTTTTCCTTACCCTTCCTGAGCCAAATCCTGTAGGTTGCGCCATGGGCTATGACATTACCACCAGCCGGCTTCAATGGGTTACCGAAGAACATGTCAGGCTGGGCAATAACCTGGTTAGTCACGACCACGGCTACATTGTATATATCGGCGAGTTTAAGCAATTGAGCAATGTGGTGGTTAAGCTTCTGCTGCCTCTCCGCCAGGTTCTCCCTACCCGGGTACTCTGCCCTAAAGTGGGCTACCAGTGAGTCAATGACTATTAGCCTAATGTTCTCCTTGGGTATTATCTTCTTGGCTTCATCTATTATCAGCATCTGGTGGTCACTGTTGTAAGCCCTGGCGTAGAATATGTTCTTCAACACCTCCTTTGGGTCAAGCCCCCTGTACTTGGCTATCTGAACTATGCGCTCAGGCCTGAAGGTATTTTCAGTGTCTATGAACAACGCCTTACCCCTCAACCCACCCTTATCCTCAGGTAGCTGAACCATTACTGATAATTGGTGGCAGAAGTTGGTTTTACCTGACCCAAATTCACCCACCAGTTCAGTAATAGCCCTAGTCTCAATGCCACCCCCAAGCAACTCGTCAAGTGCCTTAACTCCTGTTGAGATGTATTGGACATTCCTCTTCCTCTCGTAGATCTCAAGCGCCGTTACGAAGTTGTTTAAACCAACCAACCTCTGGGCTGCGGCTATTATCTGCCTAGCCCTATCCTCACTGCCAAGTATATCAGCCAATTCCTTAACCCCGGCGTAGGCTACGTCAAGCGCCGTGTTGTAGCCGGACTCCCTAAGCTTCTGCGCAGTAACCCTACCCACCCCCTCAATCTCCTCCACATCATAGGCCTGCGCCTGAACCTGAGCCGTGCCGCCTGTTGCTGGCTTCTCTGCGCCCTCGGCAACCTCCATTTCCGCAGCGGCTTCAGTTGTGGCATCCTCCTCAATGGGCTCCTCCTCTTCCTCACCTAACCTCCTCCTCCTAACCTGTGGCATATTTACTCAAGCTAAAACGAAACGTAAAGCTTAAAAACCTAACTCTGGCAATGGGGGTTACCTTAAGCTAACGGTGAGTAGGTTCTCGTATATAGGTCCCCTCGGCGTCAATGTGCTCTTCTTAAGCACCACTGAGTCCACGGCTTGCCAGCCGAAATCGTACTCCCTCCACTGGTTAATCAACCTACCCAGTGGGCCAGCCCTACCCCTAACCCTAGCCACGGTTATGTGCGGCGTGAACTCCCTTTCATCACTAACCCCATACCTACCCACCAGCCTTTCAACCTCATCGTGAAGGGACTTAAGCTCCTCCGCACCCTCCTCAACGCCAACCCAAATAACCCTCGGTGATGTTAAAGTTGGGAATGCCCCCACACCCTTAACATGAATATTAAATTTACTGAAGCTTAAGGTGCGTAAGTTGTTCATGACATCACCCAGCAGTTCATCCCTGACTTCACCCAGGAATCGAATGGTTATGTGGAGGTTCTCATCCTCAACAGGCTTAACATCAGCACCACTGCTGGCCACCTCATCCCTGAACCTCACTATCCTACCCCTTAACTCATCTGAAAGATCCACGGCTACGAATAGCCTAACCATTACAGGTCTAGTGGTTATACTGGATTTAAAGCATTAACCCGGTGGCCATTAATGGCAGTTGCCCTGCTAGGCAAGGTCGCTTATCTTGGTCTCAGAGACGGGGAATTTAACATCCCTCCTCCTATTAATGATGCCTGGGTTAACTATTTCAATAAACCCGAGCCTCTCAAGCACCTTAAGCACCCTTTGAACCAGGTCTGGGTTGAGGCCCTTGGCTGCATCCTCCATTAGCCTAATCAACCCAACACTCCAATACCTGTTAAGGTACTGCCCAATAGACGACAACACCTTAACTGCATCCTCCTGGTTTATCTTGAGTTCTGAGGAGAGTAACTGGGCAAGTTGACTAAGGGTTAGCTGGGTGGGGTTAACCAGGTTAATGCCCTGCGCCTCAGGCGCAGGTTCTTTCTCATTAACCTCAACCGCCTCACCCTCCTGAGTTGAGGCTTCGCTGGGGTTTACCTTTTCTTGGCTACTCGCCGTAGTCTCAACAACAGTTGAACCAACGGTCTCCTCGGTCTCCTCCTTAACCTCAACCCTAATGGCGGCTTCACTGGCTGTTGGCTTAACCTCCTTAGGCTGGGTCTCCTGGCCCTTGAGGACGTCCAGTAGTGTCCTCTGGCCCTTTATGCGCCTACGTTGACTAGGCTTGACGCTCCCCCTTCTTTGCTTAACCTGTATGGCTATTTCGCTTGGCAGCTTAAGGTCAAGTAACCTGCCCATGACCTCAACATCGCTGTTAACCAGTGGTTCAGGGGGGCCTAGTACCAGGTCCCTCTGCTTCTCCTGGATAATACTGCCTAGCGTTACGTAAAGGGTCAGTAAACCAACGTTATTCTCAATTGCCCACTGCCTTAATTCACTCAACTTAACCCTCTGCCTCCTCTGTATGTAAGCCAATATAGACCTCTTAATGTTCTCCAACTGCTCCATCCTTAACTTCACCCATTAATGCTCGGTAATTCTTTTTAAAACTTACTTAAACGGTAATAGTTTAAAGATAGGTGGCTTAATCAGTAATGTGGCTGAGGACTTAGCCGACTTAATCTCAATGCCGAGGAGGATTCTACTACTCACGCTGCTTGAGGATGGACCTAAGGACATTCAGGAGATTGCCAGGCTGGCGCCGCACATCCCACTATCCATAATAGTCTACGACCTTGAGCAGTTGAGGGCTAGGGGAATTGTGACTAAGAGGAGTAACAGGTACTTAATTACTGATAGGGGAATTGAACTACTGGGGAGGATACCTAAGGGCCTTGAGGATGCGTGGCGCGGCTTATCGGCATTCAACAGGGTCCTTAATGTAATTTCACTTAGGCCTGTGTGGACTTACCTATACTACATTAACCCATTAATACTGCTCTCCATGTCCACACCCGTGGTGTTGCTAAGCCTCATAATGGCCTGGTTAACCAACGTTAAGCTGCTGCTCATATTCCCCTACATGGGTATGGCTGTGCCGTGGTACATAAGCCCCATATCCATAATTACCTACGGGGTGTTGGATTACGCAATATCGTATAGGTTAAAGCCCATGGTTATTCACTTGAGGGAAATCTCCAACATAATGGTTTCACTGATACCAATAGCAATATCATTGAGCATAGTCAGCCTACTGTACTACTTCATGGTGCATTTAACAGAGCAAATCCTAATACCAATCTACATAATCAGCTACCTAGCCCCAGTACTATCACTGGTAATGCTATCGACCCTAACAGCCCTAGATACCGGAGTGCTCTTCGAGCACATAGCCATCATATACCTAGCCGTGCTTTACGTACCATCCAGCATACTGTACCTAACCATAGTCAACCTTTAGGAGTCAGCATTTCAGTTTTAGCTTAGTGAGTTGCAACCTACAGAGCTGGAAAGTTTTATAAAACGTTCGTGTAACCCGAATAGACCCATGGCTATGAGCAAGGTTAGTACTGGTGGGAGAACCATATTAAGCTTAACGGCATTGGGGCACTTCATAAACGATGGGAATATGTGGATTATACCAGGTATTGTGTTTCCAATACTAAGCCAAATGAACATTAACTACGCCACAATAGGCATCTTATCATCACTATACGCCCTAATCTCAGCACTGGCAAGCCCACTGGTACCTTTAACGGTGAGGTTGACTGGGGGCCACATGAGGGCTATGGGGGCTGGGATGCTGATGTGGGGGTTATCCATAGGTGTAATTGCCCTCGGCTTCCAGATGCACCTACTCTACCTAGTGTACGCAGGTGTCTTACTAGCAGGCGTGGCGGCAGCCTTCTACCACCCCATAGGTAGTACAGTGCTTTCAAGCAAGTATGGCGGTAATGCGGGCTTAGCGCTGGGTATTAATGGGGCTTTTGGGAGCCTAGGCAGGTCACTATACCCACTGCTGGCATCAATAGCCGTGTTCGGTGTGGGGGTTATTTACGGGTTTAACCTATGGGTCTTTGCGCTGGTGGCTTGTTTGATAGGCATCGGTGTCCTCATCTACAGTCTCAGGTACTTTGACGTCGATCCAGTGAGGGAACGGAGGGCATCGGCAGCCTACGCCAAAAGTCTAGGGGTCTCAATAGGTCTCATAGCTCTACTAACTGTGATCACGCTCCTAAGGAATGCCGTTGGGCAGGGCATCCAGACCTTCATAGGAATCTACCTTAACAAGAACCTACACATAAGTTTAAGCGTCAATTACGGCGCCATGTTAGCGTTGATACTCTCGTCAGCAATAATTGGCCAGCCACTGCTTGGCTGGTTGAGTGACAGGATTGGTAGGAGGTTGATGGCGTCTCTATCAACATTTGCCTTCGCCGCATTCTTCATCGCATTTATATTTACCGGAAGCCTTGTGTACGCCTTCTTCTCATTCATGTTTCTCTTAAGCAATTTCCCATTAATAATGGCTGTGGTTGGTGACGTTGTCCCTAGGGAGTTGGTTGGTTGGGCGACTAGCATAGTGTGGAACGTGGCGGTTACTGGTGGTAATGTGGTTGGTTCGCTGATCACCGGGTTGCTGGCTCAATACTACTCCGCCACCTACGGCGAATCCCTAGGGCTTGAACATGCAATGCTGGTGGTGGTAATCCTAGCCTTCGTATCGGGGTTGCTTTGGGTCTTAGTACCTAAGCCACCTAAGAGAAGTAAGGTACCTTTGTTCTCCTAGCCACCGCTGAAAATCACATTGAGGGCTTTGGTGATTGCACACAGGTCATTGACTATAATAGCCTCCTTAAGCTGAGCCAGTCTATTAGCCATGAGGGGGTTCTCGACTATTACTATTATTCCTAAGCCGGCGTTTAAGTAGGCTTCATAGTCATACACCGTGTCCCCAATACCCATGGTGCCCCTCGGCTCTGTGTTCATTAGCTTAAGGGCCTTTAGGACCGGCTCAGGGTCGGGTTTGCCCCTATTCACGTCATCCCCCGTCACCACGTGGTCGATTAGGTTAAGCATTGATGTAGCCTCAAGCACTGAGTATGCTGAGACCCTGTTTGATGAAGTCACGACACTCGACCTCACCCCAAGCTCCCTAAGCGTCTTAAGGAGCTCCAGTGCGCATGGCTTGGGTTTAGCCAGGTTCACAAGGCCTTTGAAGTGCATGTTCTTCCTCTCCAGTAGCCTCCCCGCCAGCTCTCTATCACCTCCAGCTAGCTCAAAGGCTATCTCCGGTGCCCTCCTACCCAGTAATTGCTCAACATCGACGCTGGCCTGCACACCTAGGTCGCTTAGCGCCCTCCTCCAGGCTTCACCATGTATAATGGCTGTGTCGGCTAATGTACCATCCAAGTCAAGTACCACCCCCCTTAACATCACCACCCCCCTCAAGGCACTTAGAGGCGTTCCTGAGCGTAACCAGGATCATTCCAAGTGCCTTGCCGTACTCGGGCTTAGATAGTTCACTGAGCAGTTCATTAATGGTCACGTTGGGTGGGTTTAAAGCATCACTGCTCATGGCCTTATTCATGCAGCTCACGGAGTACATTAACGATAATAGCAGTACAGGATCAATCATGCTCAGCACGTTAAGTATATTCGCGGCCTTGTTTATCAGGTCAATGACCTTCGGCTCGGTTAGGAGCCTTATTAACGATGTTAATGTGGTTGACAGGTTAACGTCGGCTAAAACAGATAACCCAGCCTTATCGAGCTTATCCTCAATTCTCTTTAAAGTCTCCAGAATCTCCCTTAACTCGTCATATTGACTGCTCATAAGGTTAACCCACGGGTTCACCAATATAAAAATTCCCCAGGGAAAAACCATGGCAACCTAACCTTAGCCATCAACCACAGGTTAATTAGCCAGTAAGCCACTGCACATGCGCAACCCCTCCCTCACCCTGATGGGTGAGACCTGTCCATCATCAAGCTCTTCAACGTCCAAAAGGCCTCAAAACGTTTGCCTAACCCACACCTACCCTAAATGATGGTTAGATCATCCACACCAATGGTAGCGCAGGTAAGGTTTTATTAACCTGCAATAGGTACCCAATTGTGGTTAAGATAGCTGTGTTGGGGGATTCGCACATAGCCAGCGGTGGATTACCCAATGGTTGCTTACTGAACATGGTTAAGGTGGGTGGCTTTGACCTTCTAGTACACGTTGGGGATCTTTCCAACGAGCAGGTCCTTAAGGAGTTGGAGGGCATCGGCAGGTTGGTGGTGGTTGCCGGTGAGACTGACCCAATGCCGCTGCCGGATAAGGAGATCATAGACGTTGAGGGGGTGAGGCTACTGGTTATTCATGGGCATCAGAAGGAGGCTAGGCTGCACTTAAGGAGGATGGTGAATTACTTCAATGCTAGGCTAGTGCTAATGGGGCATACGCATAGGCCTATGGTCCAGGATCTGGGTGGGGTATTGGTGGTTAACCCAGGTTCCTTTACGGGTTTCAATGGGTCCAGTGAAACCATGGCCATCCTGGAGCTTGCCGGTGGGCACATTAACATTAGGATTCAGGGGTGTGGGTGGTTTAACGAGTATAAGTACGGTAACCTGATAGTGAGGGCTGATGAACTGGCCAGCATCCTCAGCGACCCTGGGCCAACATCCTCCTAACCAGTTCACTTGCCTCCCTACCATTCCTAGCCCTGGCCACTATGTTAACCTCATTCACCTTGAACCTAGTGCCGCAGTAGGGGCAGGTGTGGCTTAGTGAACCAAGCCTAACGGCGGATGGCATACTGCACCTAGGGCACCTAACCACCAGGTACTCCATGAACCGTCTCTCCGGAGGCGGTGGGTTATATTCTTTTACTTCCAGTGGTTTCGTGACCCACCGTCTCCTTCTCAACGATCTCCCTGGCCCCCTCACCGCAGCGGCTCCCCAACGGTCGCCCGCGGTTCCTTGCCTTACGGATCTCGGGACCCCAGGGCACGATTAAGGGTGCTAGGGTTAGGTTAAAACTAACGTCTTAGGCATCAAATGAAAATAAGCGCCGCAAATAATCATAAAACCGAAACAGGCCCCAGCACCACTCCAGGATAATAAACCTTACCTCAATTGCCTGGTTCTGCATTAACCTTAATAGGGCTGGTGGGTGTGGTTCAACATGCAGGGGAGACTTGGCTTCGGTAGAATTAACCTTGAGGACGTGGTACTGCTCATACTAGCTGAGTCTAGGATGGAGATGCTCAGGTTAATGATTATAGTGTACCTATTGAGGAATCACCTTGGAGTCAGGTACGAGTATCCACCCTGGTACTCCAGTGACGTATGGGGGGCATTGAGGTCATTGATAAGGATGGGTTTAATCAATAGGTATAGTGATTCACGTGGCTTCATGGTGGTTTCCGCCACGGGTGGTGGGTTATCAAGGGTTAATGAGTTAATGAACAAGTTCAACAATGCAATGGTCATGGTTGGGCCGGCGTTAATAATGAACATGGGTGATTTAAGGGCCAGGATTAATGAAGTCGTCCGCGCCTACGTCAATACACCCCTGCGTATACTGGCCTCAGTGGCCCTCTCAGACGCAGCCCATGAAAGGTACTACCTTGGTGATAAGTCCCCCATGCCCAAGGTGCTGTGGGAGGCCTCTAGGGTTTTATCCTCAGGCTGTGAGGGTGCACTAGGATAGTTAACCCACCACGTCCTCGCTACTCTCCTTACTCACCGGTCTCTTGGTCACTGACCTAACGTAGTTTGAGAACGTTGCCTCGGCTATGTCGACTGATAGGGCTATTATCAACTGTAGCTCATGCATGACGCCAGCCATCTCCTCACTGCACGGCTTCTTAATTAGGCTAAACATCCTGTTTAGCAACTCCTCCCTACTAACTATCACCTTAAGAGCCTGCTCCTTGGAGCCAGATTGGTAGGAATTTATGGCCCTTAAGGTGTAGGACCAGACATCCCTTAGCCTACTGCTGAGCTCCTTAACACACCCTGGGTCTATCTTCTGGATACCCTTAAACGTCCTGGCCATCCTATCAAGTGCATCTGCAACGTGTTCCATGTTCTTCACTATAATGGTATCATCAATAGCTTCCTTAGGGTCCCTAAAGGACAGTTTCTTAATTGTTCTTAAGGCTAGGAAGTAGAGTTTATCAACCTGGTCATCCATGGCTAGTGTTTCATCCAGTAGTGATGTATCGTTGGTTTCTAGGTATGACGAGATCTTGTCGAACATTGCGTTCAGTATTGTTGACGTGCTACTGACAACCATTTTAAGGTTTATGTTAGTCTCGGATGTAGCTACCTTAACCATTACCCCATCTTCACTTTCGAGGATTAATGAGCCAGGTAGCTTAGATTCAATCACCTGGTAGGCACGCCTAATGCTCTCCTTAGGGCCCCTCACTGCTATATCATCAAAGCCCTCAATGTAGCCGGCTATTATTATCCTCATGGCCTCATCAGAGCTCTCACCGGATGATAAAACCACGGCATTGCTTGAGCCATGTTCAGACACAACTGGTTTAACTATAAGCATATCCTCAACAGCCTTAACCTCTATTAAGTCACCAAGCCCAATGTTTAGGGAGTCAAGCCACTGCTTAGGTAGCGTTATCCCTATGCTCTTCTCCCCAATTCTAATAACCCTACGGTACATCGACATGGGTTCACTAACTATTCACTGGTTAAAAAATCTTTACCCAAAAACACTCATATTAACTGCTAATAATCAATCAATAATCGAAAAACTTAAGCACACTTAGTAACACCTAGATTTAACCCTCCTAAACCTTAAGTGTTAAACTTGAGGTCCGTATGTATTAATGGGAAACATTATTAAGCCGGGGATGCAGTGCCTGAATTATGCCACCTTGGGTAACCATAGACAGGTTAATCAACATTGATTATGATTACGTTGAAAGGAGGATAATTGACTTCCTCAGGTCATACATAAGTAGCATTGGCGCCAAGGGTGCGGTGGTGGGGCTTAGTGGTGGCGTTGATTCAAGCGTAACCGCCGCTCTCCTCGTTAAGGCATTGGGGAAGGATGGGGTAATTGGATTGATAATGCCTTACAAAACAACCCCACCTGAGGATGTAAGGGATGCCGTTGAACTAGCTAAGGCACTTGGGATCAAGTACGAGGTTATTGACATCAATCCCATCAGGAACGCCTACTCCAGTACAATACCAGCCTTCAGGGAGAGCGAGGTTGTGGCGAACGGCAATGTGCTGGCCAGGATAAGAATGACTATACTTTACTACTACGCGAACCTAAACAGAATGATAGTTGCCGGTACTGGGGATAAGAGTGAATTGTTGATAGGCTACTTCACTAAGTATGGTGATGGTGGTGTGGATATACTGCCTATAGGCGACTTGTATAAGAGCCAGGTGAGGAGACTAGGCAAGCACTTGGGCTTACCGGATTCGATAGCTTACAAGCCCTCCAGCCCACGCCTATGGGAGGGTCAGACGGCAGAAGGTGAATTGGGCCTTAGGTACGAGGACATTGACGTAATACTTCACGCATTGGTTGACCTTAGGCTGAACCCGCAGGAGGCACAGGAGGCCACTGGGAAGCCGATCAGCTTAGTGGAGCAAGTTTGGAGAAGGGTGGTTGCGACTGAGCATAAGCGTAGGACACCCATAATACCTAGGATAGGGCTTAGGACCATTGGGCTTGATTGGCGCATGCCAATACACTACACCGGCCTACGCTGAATCCGCAGAGCCTTAGAAAATTATTTATAAATACTACTTAGCGTGATGCCGAGCGCTGGTGTATGGTTAATGGGAGGATGCTCAATGTGTTTATAATAGCTGTGTGGATTGTTGTTATCCTACTACTGGCTTCTCATGCCAACTTGGTCTTCAAGATACTAGTGTACAGTGATAATAAGGTTCTTCCAAGGTGGACAAGTGCAAGTGTTGTAAGTAGTATAGTCAGTAGTTACCTGGGTAACCAGACAAGCCTAGTTGTGATACCGGTTTACGTTGGTGATGTTAACAATTCCCAATACGTGCTTGAAGGCGTTGATCAAGTGTTAAGGTCACTTAACTTGTCGTACTATGATCTGAACAAGGTTTATGACGTTATTATTAACCGCTATAACGATGTCACTAATGAAACCGTAAGGGATTACGTGGGGAATTACACAGCTATTGTTAACAACATATACATTAATGAGTCGCTGCTATGTAGCGAATTATACAACATAAGTAGTGAATATTATAATACATATAGCAATTATACATCAACCATCAGTGAATTCAGTAGCTTCTACTCATCATTCCTAAGGGTGTTTTTCCTTAAGCTATCGGCATCATCAGGCTATGATTACCCAACATCAAGGGTGATTAACGAGACAGCGTCAACAGTTCTAGCGAATAATGATTACCCCAGTTGGCTTATGACCCAGATAGGCTACTTCATCACGGTTTTAAATGCCTCAATAGGTAGTCTGTCTACATATGGGTTAAATGTAACGACCATCAATGGTGCTTTAAGTTCATCCTACGGTTTAACTCTGGCTAGGATTAACAGTACGTATATGGCGATGCTGAGGAACATAACGATGAGTAATCCGCTTGCGGTGCAGGTAATTGCACTTGGGCGTAATCCACCGAGGTCGCTTGTAGCCAAGCTGGTGGCGTATCAATTCATAAATTCAACACCACTATTGATTAAGCCTTACCTAACACAATTGGCCTGTTCCAATAGGTCCCAGGTCAATCAAGTTATGGCTGAACTTAACTCATCTTTAAGGTTCATTGTCTTATCGGCATTCAGCAGGCCACCTTATTCATACGCTAATAACGTGACTAATGGTTCCCTCTATTCAGATGGCTACTCCCTAGTGGTGGTTAATTCAACAAATGATGTTAGGATTTATGATGCCTTCAGCAATTATGACTACGTCTACCCATTCTCAACTGGTATTGTGTTGAACCAGCTCTCGAGGATGATAGAGAGTGATGTGCCTGTTATAGATGAGGTCAGCAGCATATTAGTACTAACCATGCTCCTCTTCGTATTGGGCACGTTGGTTGCTCCATTGGTGATCCTACTGATCCTAGTGCTAACATACGGTGCAGTGCTCGGTGTGATCTACCTCATTGGTGTTTCAGGCTTAACAGTGTACTACTTGACAGTCTACATGGTGTCACCCATCGTCTTCGGCATTGGTGTCGATTACAGCCTTCTCATAGTGGGTAGGTACCTAGAGGAGAGGAGGAGGGGTTCAACGGTCCCTCAGGCTTTAAACATTATAACACGTATGACGGTACCAACCGTGTTAACCTCGGGTGGCGTGGTTGCCGCTGGTTTAGGTTCATTTGTGGCATCCAATTACCAGTACATTCAGGTAATTGGCCTATCCTTCATAGTCACCGTAGCGTTGGTTATCTTAACGACTGCGGTGGTTTTACCATCGCTGGTAAGCATCATGGGTGATGGCATATTGTGGCCCATGGGCTTGAGGTCATCCACCCGTGAGCTTAGTACCAGGTTGATAGTTAGGTTGACCAGGTTTTCCATTAAAAGGCCCTGGCTAGTCCTATCAATTGCCCTGGTTTTCACTGCACTATCCGTGGCACTACTGCTCCAAACCCCCCTTACGTCAAACCCGATAATACTAATGCCTAATATTAAGCCTATTCAGGCGTATAAGATACTCCTCAGCCATTTCCCAAACTACATAGAGTCAACCCAGTACATCGTAATTGAGCCACCTAACCCAGGTGCATTGAGTGCAATTATAAGTGACGTGGGGGCCTTTAACTTCACTAAGAGCATTAATGTGGCCTATAACTCATCGTCAATGATTATACTTAAAGTCACCACCAGTTACACGGCGCTCTCGGATAGGTTAATCCCAGTTTACCTAGACCTAGCCAAGGTGGCTAGGCAGGTGGCTGAGTTATACGGTGTTAAGGTGTTTGTTGGTGGGGATGCGGCTAACAAGTACTATTTTGTTAGCGTTTTTGAGAGGCAATTTTACGGTGAAATAGCCCTACTGATAATCGCCTTGAACATAATTATACTGTCCATTGCGCTGAGGAGCATTGTTATCCCGCTTAGGTTGCTTGCAACAGTGATGATGAGTATGGCCTGGGCGTTGGCCATTAGCCAAGTTGTCTTTTACAGGGTTTTAGGGATTGAGACATACTGGTTAATGCCGATAATACTCTATGCACTATTGACTAGTGTCGGCACAGACTACGACATATTCATAGTGTCAAGGATTAGGGAAGAGGTGATTAAAGGTAGGGATGACCCAGACGCCATACTAGTGGCTGTTGAGAATACGGGCCCTATAGTGACTGGGGCCGCCATGGTCCTAGCCATGGCCTTCATGAGCCTAATGGCATCCCAATTATACATACTGAGGGAAATAGGGTTTACAGTTGGGTTAAGCGTACTGATAGACGCCTTCATAATAAGGCCAGCCGTAATGCCAGCAATAATGGTCCTGGCGGGTAAGTATAACTGGTGGCCATCCAGGCTACCAACACGCATTAAAGAGACCACACAGGCGTCACTGAGATAACCCCTCCCATCAGGTTAAGGCGTACTGAATAAGCTACACCTTGGTTTAACCGCACCCAGCCTTGTGGCTGTTCAGCAACTTAGAATAGCCCACAAACCCTTATAAACAGTTTAACACGGCTGGATGACCATGGTCGAGGTAGGGGAGAGGGCACCTGACTTCGAACTCCTAGACACAGACCTAAAGGTAAGGAGACTAAGCGACTTTCTAGGTAAGGGTAAGCCTGTGATGACCCCCTTCCCGCCCTTGAGGGGCGGGGTTTCACTCTGGGGGTCTCGACAGTTACCCCGCCTATTACGGGGTTACTAATAACCTCTGCAGAGCTGGATCTTATAAACCCATCGCTGAAACCCCACGTAGTGGGACAACCCCGCCCTAAAGGGCGAGGCTTGCTCTTTGTCATACTGACGTTCCCTGCGGCGTTTAGCCCAGTGTGCACTAAGGAGTTGTGCACTATTAGGGATAACATGAGTATAATGAATAAGGCTAACGCAGAGGTAATAGCCATAAGCGTTGACCAGCCATGGGCATTAAAGGCCTTTAAGGAGGCTAATAGGCTCAACTTCACGCTACTAAGTGACTTCAATAGGCAGTTCATTGAGAAGTACGGCCTCGTGCTTGAGGATCTGTTGGGACTTAAGAAGCTGGCTAAGAGGGCAGCCTTCATTCTTGATGATCAAGGTATAGTTAGGTATAAGTGGGTCAGCGATGACCCAAGGAATGAACCACCCTACAAGGAAATACTAAACCTAGTTGCGGCTATCAACGTTAGTAAAAGCGGTGGGTGCGGTTAAGGCATTAGGGTAACGAAGATAATGGTTAAGGTATTTAATCGAAATGAAGATAATCTGATTCCCTTAATCACATTCCCACTAGTCCTTATTTCATGAAGCGCTTTAATACATCCTTGACCTCCGTGGCCGGGTCTGCGTTGAAGTCTTTTGATACGTGGTGGTGTATAATGAACCTTACACCGTACCTTAACCCACCGTCGACTGTACTTAGCAACGAGTAGACAAGCTTCGCCTCTTCTAGGGGTGGTGTTGTTTCTTAGTTGGTTTAAAGTTTTAACCTATTGTCCAGTATTTCTGCTTCTGGTTACATTTTAATTCCCCCTTTGCCTTGTGTTTTCCTGGTGCCTCTGAAAGGGGGTTTGGGCTTTTTGGATGAGCCGGTGGGGCGATACCCCACCCTTACCACCACCCCAAGAACAAGACCACCAACCCCACAACAGACGAGGCAACACCCAAGACCCCCCACAACGAAAAACCCACCCCACTGGAACGGGAAGGGGGTCATTTAACCATGTTGACTGCTACAGTGTCCAGGCCATTTTAACGAGGTCATATATGGCGCAAATGGATCCATTTATTACGGCTACGCCTTAAATGTAACCTAGTCATAACAATACTCAATTCGGGGATTCAGTCTCATGATTATTGCAGGACGATATATTTAAAAGTTGCCTACTTGAAATTATCCCATAATGGATAGTGTTATTGTTGAGGAGGTTAGTGGAGGTGTGGAGAGGTCGAAGATTTACTCGATGGTTAATGGTAAGTTAATTGAGCTATCGTTTAATAGGATGATTAACACGGGTTTAATAGAGTTTAGAATAGCTACAATAACTCCTGTTAACGAGGAGGAATTCTCAATAATAGCACCAGCCGTTGGCTCCCTAGGCTTCTACGCTGACTACGTTAAGGATTCCAGGATGGCTGTCCTGATACCATCAATAACGCTTAAGGGTATTAAAAGTGTTGATGAGCTAAGGATACTGCTTAACGCCCTAGGTGAGTTAATAGAGGAGATGTCTTATATGACCAACACGCCCATATCTAACATTGAGGTGGCTCAGATGCTTAATGATAAGGGGTGGTTGGTGAGTAAGGGTAATGATGAAGTATATAAAGTTTTAAAGGTCAATGATGCGGCGGCGGTCATATTAATAAACCTAGGTGGTGGCTTAGCCATTGGCTCAGCCAACGTAACCATAGGCATTATTGGGAGACTTAAGAATAGTGAATGCGTAGCTAAGGGTCTAGCAGAGTTGGGGTTAAGCGGCATGGAGAATTACGGATACATGGTGCTAGCCAATGGGACTATAAGGACCCTAGGCCTATTAACGGTGCTTACTGAGAAGATTGAGAACACTGTTACGAGGGTGATTAATGAGTGCAACCGCCTTTAGGCAATGTAATGGTTATAATGACTATGATGGAGGTTTTCCTAATAATGGTGCTGGGTTACATGATATATGATATTAAGGTTAGGCTGACTAAAGGCAATCCTAACACTGGTGATGAGGCAATTGGGGTTAAGGACGATGTGAATAAGGTGAGGTTAAACACAGATGAGGTAAGGGTGCTTAGGTACCTGCTAAGTAAGGGTAATAAGCCAGTGGTTCAGTCCATGATAGGTAGGGACCTTAATATACCTAAGTCAACGCTCTTCAGGATAGTGAGGAGGCTTAATGAACTTGGCTTGATTAACGTTGAGAAGAGGGGTAAGTATAAGTACATTTACATACAGAGGGCACAGGACGTGGCGAACATGCTTAAGGCCGTTGATGAGGAATCAACTAATAAAGGTTCCTCCCCCTAGCGTAACCAAGCACATCCCTAATATACCTATACAGTAGGGGGTCAACATCACTCATGCTGCCTACCCTTAGGAGGGCCATTATGAACCACCTCCTTAACTCATCACTGACCTTAGAGATTTTATCAGCTATGTAAAGTGGTATAGGGTAATTCTCCCTACTCATCATTAGCGCCACAGTGCCCAGCACACCTAGGTTCTTAATCACGTTACTGGTGGCTTCAACGTAAACAGGTGGACTGCCACCATGTGCCTGCATGTAAAAACCCACAACCTCACCCTGCAGGTTCACTGGGGTGGTTATCAACACACCCCTTGACCCATGCCTTAACCTGAAGCGTTCCAACAGTGCGAAGAATAGTGATGCCTCATTAATTGGCTTATCAGCCTTAAGCAGCCTATTAATGACCCGGTTAAGGCGCACCTCCTTGGTGAAGGATAATATGTAACGCCCAGTGCCAAGTGCCTTATTCACCAGTGCCCTTAACCTACCGTCACCCTCACCCTCAGTTAACAGTGGCCCATCTACCAACACCACGTCCCTATCATCAAGCAGTTCATGTGTTGCGTTAAGTTCCTCAAGCTTGGCAACTGCCCCAAGGGACCTCTCATCATTGATTATCCTCGCAATGAACCTACTTCTACTTGATTCTGGGGGTAGTACCATAGCAACGTTTATTAGACCAACCATCAATCCAAGGTACTTAACAAGCGTGAACCCGGAATCCACAGCCGCAACGGTGTAATCAATGGGTTCAGCGTTAACCTCAACTACGAGTTCATCATCCTCAAGCTGCTCGAGTTCAGCACCAATTTGCGTTAAGTCAATTTCACTTAACCTGTATACGCTACCTATCAGTGGCTCAAGGGTATACAATCTTAGTCACCTCGTCTATCAGTGCCCTTAACTTATCCTTATCCACCAACACCCCTGAATCCAATATACCCAGCCCCTCAAGTATACTCACAGTCTCCCTGTCCAGGTTCGACGCATCCCCTGTCTTAAGGGCCTTAACAAGCCCCATCAGCGTCTTGGATAACCCAAGTGAATACCTCTCCGCCAGCACAATGTTAACCAACCTGTTAACCACCCCATTATTCACCACGTTACCCCATAGGGCATTAATATCATTCAACAGTATATTAACCATCAAGTTTAAGTATATCTTAGGAATGTAGCCGGTTATGATTAAGCCCTCATTAGTTAACCTCACGCATCCATCCTCCACTTGGCTAGAGATGGGGGATTGATCAGTCCTTGACCTCACTATGGTTGACGTGGCTTGTTCACCGCCACAGCACTTGATTGACCTAAGGGTGACGTTACCGTAAATTACAGGGCCACTCCAGTTGCAGTTGTTTACATTAATCACTATGTGCGCCCTTGCCCCTGGACATTGTTTAAGGCACATCAATACGTCAGCCCTACTATTAAAGTCGTAGTTACGTATGCATTGTACAAATCTGCATAACTCACTGTCTAGGTCATCAACCACGGCTATTATCAACGGTGGGCTAGGAGACATAACGCTTCTCCACCAGTTTAGCTCTCCATAGGGTTTCAAGGTAATTAACAACATCCTTCGATTCCATCCCAAGTTCCCTCGCCATAACAACCTCGTCTATACCAACGTTAGGCCCATTGGATGCTATGTAGGTTAGTACGCTTAAGGGTACGTTGAGTTTATTTGATATTTCACTAAGCTTACTAGCGATCAATTTGTTTATGGCCACCAAGTTCTCAATACTCATCCTCAGTTCATTTAGGTTAGTGAAGTTGAGGCTTGGTATGGCTACGTCCTGGTTAAGTAAACCCCTATGCCTAAGCCAGTTAATCGAGTTGCTGATCTTAGTAACCTTAAACCTCGCCTTGTTGATGTAGTCCATTAACCTAGCCCTGGCTTCCTTAACCCTGCTCTCATATTCGCTTAGGGCTATTTCCAAGTCCTCCAGTGAGTCCCTGCTGAGTAGTTCAACGATAGAGTCAACAACGTCGATGCTGGTGTTGCCCTTCAGCACTGAATCCCCCTCATTAATCAGTTGGCTAATCTTAGACAGGGTCATGGTTATCATTGAGTATTCGTGTGCGTAGAGGAGTATTGAAGTGGCCACTTCAAGTTCCCTCCTGAGTCTATTAATCTCCTTTGTTACATTATCATTAAGGGCCTTTAAAGCCTCATATGCCTTATCTACGCTTAACCCGTTCAGGTTACCCACAACCCTATTGATGAGTTCCTTAAGTTCATTTACCTTAGCCCTCACGGCATCCTTAAGCTCAGCCCTTATGCCCTGCTCACCACCTATGGAATCGATAATTGTGTTCAAGTTGCCTATAATCGCCTTAATTTCGTTAACTAGGTTCCCCTCCTTACCCTTAACCTCATCCGCCTCGCTTTGAATGTCCAATAGTCTTAAGTTTATTTTAGCCAGCCTCTTTAAGTCATCCTCACTTGGATTCCTTATCACAGTCATGAGTAGCCTACACTCATCCTCAAGAGCCTTAACACTACCCTGCAGGTTGCTTAAACCGGCCTGCAGAGTTAGGTTGACACCATTAATATTAATGGTTATGCCGCTGTCCAGTGATTTACTCAGCTCCCTTATTCTACTGCACGTATCCTCAACAGCTCTTCTAAATCCATCACCAACGGTCAGGATGTACTTACCATTATGGTCGTGTAGTAGCCCCCTGAGTCTCATAAGCTCCACGAGGTCATGCTCCCTGAACTCCCTCCACAATTGCACCGGGAAGAGCCCCCTTATTATCTGCTCAAGTTCCCTCTCGTCAATGGGCTTACCCACGTTACTTAGATAGTTGACTAGGGTTGACTCAACCCTGGAGATGCATGGCTTATCACCGCACCTAAAGGCTGGTGGCAACTGCTGGTCGACCTTACCCTCAATCCAACTCTCAACAATACCCCTAATGGCGTCCCTCTTACCCTCTCTCCTCCTGGGTAGGCCTAGGGTGTATTGAAGTATGTGGTTCCTTAACGAGTCCCTAAAGGCGCTCACTCTCTCGATGAACCTCATTGCAACTTGAACTTGGCTACTGTACTCACTGGGCACTTTGCTGAACCTTGAAAGCACGTATAGGCCTATCAACGTGTTCCTTAACTCCTCAATGCTATCTGAGCCGTAACTCAGAAGGAGGATTCTCTGGGATGCATCGTATGTGTTGCACCACTTAATGTTTAGGTTTGTGTTTAATTGATTAGTTAACACCTGGTCATTAACCACTAGGGCTATTAAGCCGTCCACGTACTTAACCTGCCCATTTACCTTAACACCGCAGTTCAACGCAATACTAGCCACCTTATCTGGGTTATCGAGTGTTGCGTAGGCCAGTCTAGCATCCAGCACATTATCAACAATGGCTACCCTTAAGCCATCCTGAACCTTAATTGCATCGCTCTTAGCTAGCATACCGATTATCCTACCAGCCACATCAACAGGCTTCATGGCGGCTAACTGCTTAATGAAGTTGCCTAACTCATCAACGCTGGCACCTTCAGTGCTAACTAAGCCTAGTAACTTATCGTGGATGCCCTTCTTCAGTATATACGCATCATAACCTACGAAACCCTCCAGGTTTGCATCAGGTGGGAGTATTACGAATAACCTAATGCCTCTATCGGTTGGCACCGTGTAGTATGAGCCATATTCTATGGATAGGTTCCTTAAGTCGTCGACTATTATGGGCGGCTTACCGTAAATCATCCTTACATTATTCACCTTGCGTAACTCGCTTGGGTTATCTGGGTTAACCTCAATAACCTTAACCTTCTCAACAAGCCCAGTTAATTCAATGTTTGAATTGGCCTTAACTGGTATGCCTGATAATGCCACGCCCAGCACCTCATCACCATATGTCTTCAGTTCATTGAGTAAATCGAGGTTAACGTACTTACCCAGTTCAGATGTTACGAAACTAAGCACTAGGTTAACGCTTAATTGTCCATTATTCTCAATGGCCATTTCAAATAACTTGGAGGTCAACTTGATGAGGTTCCTCGGTGAGGCTTGCCCATTCTCCATCCTCCTGGCTATCAGGTAGATTAATGATAGCAGTTCCCTGTTAAATGGCCATAGTGGGCTGATTTTACCATCCTTAATCGCCTTAAGCCTTTCCGGCGTTGAGTACGATAGGAGCCTATTCTCGACTATGGCCTCATAAAGCCAGTAAGGCACCCTATCATCAATCACCACCTCCTTAAACACCCTGCCTCTGGCTATGTCGAACACATCAGGTACGCTGTTCCTTAGTATGCTGTAGTAGAGCTGGGGGGTGAAGGCGGCTATTATCATTATCCTGCCTAGGCTACTTGGCTTCAGGTTAAGCAGAGATGCGTAATTCTTAGGTTCAAGTATAGCCCTTATTAACCCGGTGACCTGCATAATGGCGTTTTTAACATCACTATTCACGCCGCCGGACATTAACACAGCCCTAGTTAATTCATCTGCCTCATCGAACATTATAACCATTGGCTTACTAGGGTCCCTATCACGAAGCCTACTGATCAAGAAATCCTTAATGCTCATGCTGAGGCTTAGCGCCGTTCTAATAGTGTCGATGTTAAGCCCCTTAAGTCTCTCCTCAACATCATCAAGTAGGTCTGATTTACCAAAGCCATAGGGTCCAATTATGACTAGGAGCATGTTATCACTTCCCCTCAGGAAGACGTCGATTGCCTTCATCACCTCACTGATCTCCTTATCAAGACCCATTGTAGCGTAACGCCTAGTCATTGGGGGGAGTCCACTTGGGTTGAATGGCCTATCCACGAAGCCTAATGCTTCATAACGGTTTACCATTCGGGAATAGCATTAAGCATCCCCTAAATTAAGGGAACAGTTAAAATTAATGGAATACGCCGAGGCTTACTGAAGTTCTTAGGTTTTGGGCCATGCATCTGCCTTGTCTCTTGGCAATGCTGGGTGGGTTATGGTTACATTTCCTGTGAAGGAGCAATAAAGTTTTTAAACTAAGGCAATGTAGGTTTGATGATGGCTCAAGCGCAGCAGGCAGTTACGCAACAGAGGATACCTCTAGGTAGGTGGGCATTTAAGAAATGGCTCATTGTCCACGCCCCAGCCTTCCTGGGGGGTCAGGCCATTGTCGAGATCCCTGTTGATGAGCCATCCAAGGCTGTTAATAGGAATGTTGAGATAACGTTATATGACTTGACCAAGGACTTAACTCACATTAACATTAAGCTTAGGTTCAAGGTAAGTAGTATTGATGGTGATAGGGCATTGACACAGTTCAATGGGATGGAACTGACCAGGGATTACATCAGGAACCTCATTAGGAGAGGCTCAAGTAAAGTGATGATAATTAAGGATGTGACCACTAGGGATGGTGGTAGGTTAAGGATGGAGATACTTGCAATAACCACGTATAGGTGCACCAGAACCCACAAACACCTAATAAGGAGGTCAATAATGGATACGCTGGATAAGGTTAGCCAAGAGATGGACTTCAACACCCTAGTTAGGGACTCAATAATGGGTAAGCTTCAAGTTGAGTTCTTCAACATAGCTAAGAAAATATACCCACTTAGGAAGGTTGAGATAATCAAGATAAAGGTGCTTGAGCAGCCTAAAGGGATGGAGACCAAGCCACAGGCCGAGGCCACTAAGGTTACGCAGGAGGTTCCACAGCAGTTAACCAGCGGCCAAACTGGGGGTGCCTAGTGAGAATCCATATTACGCAGCAGGCAGTAAAGTTTTAATAATAATCCCCCAAGTGCCGAATGATGGCTACCGCAACTGCAGGGCAGCGGTACACCAGGGCTAAGCCATACCCTGACTGGAAGGTTAAGACCCTGGAGGAGCTTGAGGGGTTAATTAGGGAGTACAGGGTAATAGTGATATTCGATCTAAGGGGATTATCAGCATCAATACTCCAGCAATACAGGAGGGCGCTGAGGGGCCATGGGGTTGTTAAGATCTTTAGAAACAAACTGTTCCTAATAGCGTTGAGGAGGGTCTACGGCGAGTCACTCAACCCTGATATTGAGAAGGGTTACTTAACGGGTGAAAACGGTTATATCTTCACTAATGAGAACCCCTTCGACCTCTACAAGGTCATTATTGATAATTCGGTTAGGAGGTACGCAAAGCCTGGTGATGCCCTCCAAACCGAGATAATAGTCCCAGCTGGTAATACAGGCATTAACCCAGGCCCAATATTAAGTAGGTTTAGCAAGCTTAAAATTCCGACGCAGATTAGGGAGGGCAAGATATGGGTGGCTAAGGATACGCAGGTGGCTAAGGCTGGCGATACTGTTACCCCTGAATTAGCCGACCTACTAAGGCTAATCAACGTTAAGCCAATATACGAGGCACTCAGAATTAAGGTGGCGTTAATTAACGGCAGGTACCTAGTTAAGGGTGAGGAGTTAGCCATAGACATCAAGGCATATGAGGGTATGTTTAAACAAGCCGCATCATGGGCATTGAACCTAGCCATCAATTCAACTCTACTGATCCCAGAAACCATAAGTATATTGATCACTAGGGCTGTGCTTGAGGCACGCAACCTAGCCGTAAACGCCAACATACCAGTGGCCGAGGCAATAGGTCTCATACTGGCTAAGGCGCAGGCGCAGGCGGATGCATTAGCATCAGTACTGTACAGTAAGGCACCTGAATTAGGCGGAGGCAAAACAAGTTAATTACCTAAATACTACACAATCCTTAAGCCCGTAAAGGCTCGTCTGCGCGTGTATGCGCCTTTACATTTCAATTGCGCCGTGTACCTATGTCCTATTAATTAGCAGCCTAACTCTACAAGCAACATCGTCAATGACGGATTTATCATACTTGGCCAGTGTTATTAACCTAGCTAAGTCCACTATGTAAGGCAAGTCGTCAATTGATGATGTACATATTCCGGTCACCAGTTCGTTTAGGGCTTGGTCGACATCGCCGCCATTAATAACCGGTAATATTGATGCAAGGCTCCTTTTAAGCGCCTCACTAACCCTTGATTTCACGTAAAGTAGGTAATTGTTTACCACTGGGTTATTTGACTTAACCGTCTCACCTAGTGTAATACCCCTTAATGCATCATCAACCTCCTTGGCGCATGCATCATTCTTAACCTTAAGTGCAGCCATGGCCACAGCATCATTCACGCTACCTCCCCTGCACATAACCCTCAGGACCTCTTCCATCGCATTCCCCACTTCACTAACGCACTGCATCAAGTTTTTTACCCCCTATGCTTAAAAGTGTGCAACTACCTTGTCCCAATTACAACTATCCCTGATGCTATGGACTCATCAATGACTATTTGCCGTCCATTAAAATCAACTGTAACATCACCCCTTCTTCTGCGTATAACAGTTAGGGTATCATTGACGCTGATTTTATTACTAGCTAGGAAGCTTAATACACTCTTCAACTCGGCTACTGCAGTTATAATAACTCTACCTGGGTATGTCTTCGATAACCTCACCCCCTCAGGTTTGCCGTAAATTGGGTTACCGTGTGGGCATACCCTTGGCCTACCAAGCATGTTGTATATTTTATCTATCACTAGATCGTTAACGTGCTCTAGTTCATGGGCGTACACGTGGGTTTCAAGTTGATTAAACCCAAGTATGCCTAAGAATACTTCAAGTATCCTATGCTTACCCAGCATTCTCTCAGCTAACCCGTTACCACTATCCGTTAGGGTGTAGATACCCCTACTTAACTTAACCACATACCCCTCATTACTTAAATGCTCAATTACCTTATGCGCAGTTGCAGGGGTGACGCCAAGTTCATTGGCTATTAATGTTAGTGACGCCTCACCGTAGAAATCGTTAAGTATCTTAATTACCATTAAGTAATCCTCCTTGGCAACTTTAGTACTCCTGCTCTCCTTAACAGTCTCCATCAAATTCCCTAATCTTTTATCCCTATATAAAAATAATGTCTGGTGACGGTTCCCTAATAACAACTAAGTTTTTAGGTATGGGAAACTTAATTCAAGGCCTAGGTTCAGTTAGTATTAAGTGTGCATGTACACCTTTAACCAAGTCACTTGGTCCTGGTAAGTAGGATTATGGTTAAGGTCCTTGTTTCTCAGCCTTAAAGTATTTAAACCTTGTTACCGGTATATCATGGTAACGTAGGTCTTCGCTTGGATTCGTACACTTTATCTCAATACTGATGATTTAAAGTATCGGTGGCATACTTTAAAACACTGTAGTAGTTTGTAAATACTCGTATTTAGTGAAACGTTTAATTACCCCCACCATGCACCTACTGAGTTGTGGTAAATGGCTCAGTGATACTGGGTATGGCTCAGGTGTTTCAGGCAACCCCACTAGGTAGTCAGAATGCTCAGCAATACCTACTGTACAACATCATACTTCTAATACTTTGGTTCGGGGTATTCCCATGGTTCTACGAGATGTTCCAACTATGGAGGTACCAGTCCCAGGTGAGTAGCTTCCTGAATAGGCTAAGGTTTTTCATGAATAACAACATATCCCAGGTAATGGACTTCATAGCGAATAAGGTTAGTGAAGACAAGCATTTGATTGAGGGTAGAATAAGGGATTTAATGGAGATGGTTATAATAGAGCCCACGAGTATTGAGCCTGAAGGGTTGGTTAGGAAGTATAAGATGCTTGTTAGTTCGTATAATGATAGGCTTGAGAGGGATGTTATTAGGCTTATGCCATCCCTAGGCAACAATAGGCCCATGGTGCAGAACTTCACAAACGTCATAGATGTGTTGAGGGAGTTAAACTTCATATATAAAGTCATTGACCACTACTACAGGTTAGCCATGAAGTACAAGAGCTACTACCTACTAATTCAGCTAGCGGCAATACTACCACTGCTTAAGGAGGAGATCGATGCATTAAATGGTTCAGTCCCAGTGTTCCTCAAGGGTCAACCCATAGGTGACTCAGCGGGCCCATTAACAGTGTTTAGGTTTAAGAACCTGTGCAGCGACTTAAATGTCATAAGCAACTCAGTTAAGGATACCTACCTAGCCTCATGCATGTTTAAGGACAGGAAGATATACCTAGTTAAGGCGGAGGGTCCAGGTGGGACCGTGGGTCACTTGGACGACGCGATAAAGTACATTTATGAGGGTATTAATGCGAGGCCAAGGTTAATGATAACCATAGATGCCGCACTGAAGCTAGAGGGTGAGGAGAGCGGCTCAATAGCCGAGGGGCTTGGGGTTGCAATGGGTGGTATCGGGGTCGAGAAGTTCAACATAGAGTCTGTGGCGACCAAGTACGGCACCCCAATATACGCCATCTTAGTGAAGATGAGTATGCCTGAGGCACTTAACGCAATGTCTAAGACGATAGATGAGGCCGTTAATAAGGTTGTTGAGAGACTGGGTAAGGTGGTGGAGACCTATACGGAGCCGGGTGATGAAGTGGTTATAGTTGGCGTCGGTAACACCATAGGCGTTGCCCAGTGATAACCAATGCTCATTAGTGTAGACCTATACACAACGTTAATACCAGTTATAGTAACTGTATTAACAGTGGCTGTGCTGTTTTACGCAGTTTCAAGGGATTTAAGGAACGTCTTGGCGGTGAGTGGTGTTAGGAGGATAAGCGAGTACGTCACTTTAAGGTGCCCCACCTGTGGTTATGTTAAGGTTAGGGAGTTTAAGGTGGGGGACTACGTGGGTAAGGTTGATGATGAGAAGTGCCCAAATGATGGGTCAAGCCTAGTTATAATAGGCATTGGTAAGGAGCAGGCTAATGCTTAGTATACGTAGGCCAATAAAACCCCACCAGTTCTACTTTCCCTAGCCTCCAAGTGTGACATAACACCCCTAGACGTGGACAGTATCAGTATACCTATCTGCCTGGCCGGTAGGTACTTCTCCTCCCACTTCTGCAGTTCACTAACCTTAACGTGAAACCTTGGCTTTATCGGACCTATATCATTTATCCTACCCAGCAGCTGAACAATATACTTACCACCCCTTCCATCGTACACGTACTCGAACTCACCGATGTAGCCGTACCTCTGCATAACCCTAAGCACGTTACCCACCAGCTTAGATGATGGCCAAATCACAACCTGCTTACCACCCTTAGCCTCCACGTTCTTTATGCTGATTAACGCGTTTGACAATACATCAAGCATGACCATAAGCCGGCGACGCCCAACCTCTATATAAGTGTTTCCGTTTAATCAGCAACCATGCTTACCCACGGATTTAACCAGGTCATTGAAGCTGCTGTATGTTGCAACCAGGTCGTCACCGCACATTACATCGATCTTATCGATCTTATATGTGCTTAATACTACGTGGGGTGGTTGCTGGAATGCCCTACTCCACGGAACTTTAGTGCCGTTAATGTCGGTTGCCTTGATTTCGCCATCTATGGTGATTAGGTACTTAGTGTCCCTAAACCTCACAATGATCTTAATCCTCCTGCTTCTAGAAGTCTCAACCAGATGCTCAAGATCCCTTAGACTCACCATCACCCCTCACCTTAAGCCACCCGGCATCTCTTTGACCCGGCTCTATCGTGAACGCCCTATAGTACGTTAAGGTCCCCTCAGAGCTTAACAGAGCTAAGACAAGCTTCATCCTATTCTTCTCGGCGTAGTCGGTCAACTCAAGAAGCTCAGTGGTCCTAATGCCCCTACCTTCATCAAGTATTTTAACCACGTACTGCGGGTTGGATGATAGTGCATTCTTTTTCTTATCCCAGACAAGCATGTCTACTTTACCATCCCTAACAGGCTTAACGTAAAGACCCCTATTCCTTAAGTCCAGATAAACCATGAATTTCTCGAGGTCACCTGAACGCAAGACATCTATTATTGAGACTGGTTTACCGTTAATGTAGACCTTGAAGTCACCCATATATATTAAGTAGGCTAGCTCAATGGGGTCTATTTCGTCGGGATTAATAAACCTCTTATCGCTTAACAGTAGCCTTGATGCCTCATCCTCAACGGCGTAAAAACCCCCAGCATCCTTAACTCTAAGTATCTTCATACTCCTCATATTCAACTTAACTACAGGGCTCTAGGCTAGTGATTATTTATAAATTCTTCCGCTGAATACTCATCATCACGTGGCGCATCCTGAATATTAATGCAATAAGATCAATAAACCTCACCCTTTAGGGCAGGGAGGGGGATCAGATCTCATTAATCAACTAGTGATTTTAGCCCTAGTTAACGAATCCCCGTAGACAACAGTCCACACATTTAGTAGTTGGCTTAATGGGGAATGGCAGCCAATACTCAATGAGCGTGTGGAGGAGGGCTATTTCGGTTTTCTTGGTTACTTGTGTGTTTATTTTCATTTAGTGCCTAAATCCTAATTAAATCTTAAAGTCTAACCCTAACGCCCTCATTGGTTACCCTAGGCTCTCAAGACCCGTAATAGCTGGGAACCTTAGCCGCTACGGTGAGTGGGCTCAAGAAGCAGACGGTGGAGTCAACAAGCCTCTGCCACTTCCGGAGAGACGGTTCAGTGGATCCTTTTAGGGTAAAGGCATGCAGCCAGGTTCATCCCTGGCCGCTGAGGAGTAATGTTAGGGTGGAGTTGCCTTTGTACCCTCGGGCATATATAGGGGTAGGGCTTGGTTTACTTTGATGAAGGTTGCCATTGCCTACGATACGTTGAGTAGGTGGGGTGGCCAGGAATTGGTCACCTATGCCATGGCCAAGGCGCTTAATGAGAATGGCTTCACAGTGGACTTGGTGCTGCTTTTCGATGGGAAGTTGGACAGCAGGTTGGCTGATATCCCGGCTCGGAGGATAGTGAGTGTGTTTGAGTATGACCCTAATTTACCAATTCGTGGATTAACTAGGAACGTGGTAACAGGTCTGGCAAGCCTAGGCTACGATTTAACCATAAACACTGTTTACCACGTCCTACTGTGGCCTTTCGACATAGGTTACTTAAACAACCCAGGCACCTACATGCCGCCCTATAGGCTTAGGAGGAGGCTCTTCATAGAGCTTAATAGAATTATGCTGCCAATACTGGGGCCACGCATACTGCTGGCTAACTCCAGGTGGACCCTGAGTCAACTACCCTATAGGCCTAGGTTGAGCGGCGTCCTATACCCTCCTGTGATGCCCCGTGACTGTGGTTCAAGGGTCAAGGAGGATGTTGTGGTTTCCGTGGGTAGGATAGCGCCTGACAAGAGGACCACCGACATCGTCGATATGATGGAGGCTGCGTATAGCAGGTACCCTAAGGCAGCCTACTACGTAATTGGCCTTCCCTACAATGAGGCGTACCTTAGGCAGGTTAGGGAGAGGGCCAGGCACGTTGAGTTGGTGCTTGATGCAAGCGAGGGTGTTAAGTGGGATTACCTATGTAGGGCTAAGGTACTACTGCATGCAGCTGTCAACGAACACTTCGGGCTTGTGGTGGCTGAGGCTCAGGCGGCTGGGGCAGTACCCGTGGTTCATAGGTCTGGTGGGGCATGGAGTGACATAGTTGAGTACGGCAGGTACGGCTTCGGTTACCTCAACCATGCCGAGGCTGTCGACGCCATGGTTAAGCTACTGACCAACGATGACTTATACCGCAGATACAGCATTAGGGCCAGGAGGCATTCGCTGCAGTTCACTTACAATGCATTTAAGATGAGGCTCATTAGGTATGTTAACGTAGCCCTAGGTCTTAAGCCCACGTGATTATTCACAATGCTGAGGGCAAGTTAACATGCATTGGGAAGTTGAAGTTCAGGTACTTTTGGGTTGTTAAGTAACCCTGCCTCTTCATGTCCATGGGGAATTAATGATTAAAGGGTTTATTGGCGAGACCGCTTATCATTACGTTTGAGGTAGTTCGTGGGAAGGGGTGAGGATGCGGTTAAGGTGCTGCGGCATTGGCTTATTCAGTTAAATTTTTAAAGAGCAAGTCAATGGCTATTATTGATGAGCATAATAAAGAACCCTGGTGAGAGTGCATTGAAGAAGATCCACCTGAACCTAGCTATAATAGGGCATGTTGACCACGGTAAATCCACGTTAACCGGTAGGCTACTTTTAGAGGCTGGGTATGTTGATGAGAAGGCGTTTGCCGAGATTGAGGCTGAGGCTAAGAAGCTGGGTAAGGAGGACTTCAAGTACGCCTGGATCATGGATAGGTTGAAGGAGGAGAGGGAGAGGGGTGTCACTATTGAGGCCATGCATGTGGGTTTCGAAACACCTAAGTACTTCTACACAATAATAGACCTACCTGGGCACAGGGACTTCGTCAAGAACATGATTGTCGGTGCCAGTCAGGCTGATGCAGCATTACTGGTGGTTTCAGCCAGGCCAGGTGAGTTTGAGGCTGGGGTAGGTCCACAGGGCCAGACCAGGGAGCACCTGTTCCTGGCATGGACCCTCGGTATCAGGAACTTGATAGTTGCGGTTAACAAGATGGATGTTGTAAACTATGACCAGAAGAGGTATGAGCAGATTAAGGGTGAGTTAACCAAGATACTTAAGATACTTAGGTACGATGTAAGCAAGATACCTTTCATACCCGTTAGCGCTATTAGAGGCGATAATATCAAGACCAAGAGTAGTAATACACCTTGGTACAATGGGCCAACGCTACTCGAGGCCCTTGACGCAATTGAGCCACCGCCCAGGTTGGTGGATAAGCCACTAAGGCTACCTATACAGGACGTGTTCTCAATAACGGGCGCTGGTACCGTGGTTACCGGTAGGGTGGAGTCAGGGGTCCTTAAGGTTGGTGACCCCATAGTCATACTACCACCAGCTAAGGTTGGTGATGTAAGGAGTATAGAGACCCATCACATGAAGCTTGAGCAGGCTAAGGCAGGTGATAACGTTGGTGTTAACATTAGGGGTGTGGAGAAGCAGGACGTGAAGAGGGGTGATGTACTTGGCAACTTGAACAGCCCACCCACGGTGGCTGAGGAGATAGTGGCCAGGATAGCAGTACTGGAGCACCCAACCACCATAGGCGTTGGATATACGCCAGTGATGCACGTCCACACGGCCACTGTACCAGCTCAGATAATCGAGTTAATCTCAAGGCTTGACCCAGCCACTGGACAAACCGTGGAGCAGAAGCCGCAGTTCATAAAGAGGGGTGACGTAGCCATGGTGAGGCTTAAGCCACTTAAGCCTGTTGTAGTCGAGAAGTTCTCGGACCTACCAGCCTTAGGTAGGTTCTCGCTTAGGGATATGGGTAGGACTATAGCAGCTGGGCAGATAATTGAGGTTAGGCCCGCTAAGGTTGAGATAAAGAGATAATGATCTCTCAAATAAAAATCCCCAACAGTTTTAAATTTCGAACGTCATCGATTTTTAAGATATTAAATTCATTATACCTATAGGGATAATTAATAAAAACTCCCCTAACCTTGAATTACCTAGGGTGATTAGTGAGAAGGGGTGCTTCTGAATTTGTGATGAGTTGAACCCGGCATGACCTTGTACCATTGGTCATGAATTTTTAAATTGCTGGAATTTAGGGTGAGTTTAGTTTAATTACCCTATCGTACCTAACCTCCCAGTTAACCTTAGCCATCCTTGATATCTCCTCAAGCCTACTCATCACGTCACCACTCAACTTAACGTCTAAACTGCCCAAGTTATCCTCAAGCTGGGCAACACTAGTAACACCAATTATCGGTATTATCGTTACCCCAAGTTCCTCGGACTTCCTAAGTATCCATGCAAGAGCTAGTTGCGCATCAGTTACCCCAAGCTCCTTAGCTAACTCGTGAAACTCCCTCATGGCCTTCAGGGTTTCCGGTGTTAAATACCTCCAGCGTATCTCATCCACGTAACTTGCCCTCGACATTTCCGGGATGCCGTTAAGGTACTTACCCGTTAACACACCTTGGGCCAGCGGTATGTAGGCCATTATACCTAAGCCGTATTTCTTAGCTAGGGGAATTTTATCCTTCTCAATGTCGCGTTCAATCAGGTTGTAGGGTTCCTGCATGGCTATGAATGGTAGATGGATGCTTCTTGAGTACTCGTAAATGTACTGTATGTCGTCTGGGTGGAAGTAGCTCTCACCCACGTAGTGAACCAGGCCCTGGGTAACCAGGTCCTTTAACGCATCTAGGGTTTCCTCAATTGGTGTTGATGGGTCTGGCCTATGCATTAAGTATATGTCGACGTAATCGGTCCCTAGCCTTCTCAATGATTCCCTAATCTGCCACCTAATGTGCTTCCTGGATAACCCCTCGCCATTTGGCCAAGGCGCCATCCTACCCCTGACCTTGGTTGATATTACCAAGGACTCCCTGTCATAACCCCTAATAGCCTTACCAAGCACCTCCTCAGCCTTACCGGCATGAATATAGTCAGGGCCCTGCATCGTACCATGGTAGATGTTTGCGGTGTCTATGAAATTCACCCCAAGGTCAATGGCCTTCTTAATTATCCTAATGGACTCCTCCTCATCAACCTTGTACACACCGTAAATGTCCCTCTCCTTTAACGGTGGTAGGTGCCAAAGACCTAGACATAGTTTAGACACCTTAAGTCCACTGTTACCGAACCTAACGTACTCCATGCGTAATCCTCATTTACAGCTTTTTAATTCTTCCCCCATAGAAAGGAATAATAACACTGCAGTTAAGGCTGGGAATTATGGCTAAGCCAGCGGTTAAGGTCGCCATAATTACTGTGGCTGCGGTGTTGCTAGTTGCCATGTTAGCAATGGCCCAGGGTAACTATGAGAATTACGTCAAGATAATTAACGTTAGTTACACAAACCCAGTTGAGGTTAATCAACCAGCCAACATAACGGTCCTTGTTGAATATGCACCACCATGCCTAATAACAACCCCAAGCTCATGCATGTCGACTATAATGGTTGCGTTGAATAATGGCACACTTACGCTAGCCAGCCTACCCATAAATACAGCCCCCGGGATACTTAAATTCGTGTTCACGGTAACGCTTGTACATGTTGGTTATAACCTACTTAACGTTGACCTGTATTACTGGCTTAATGGCACTTGGATTCTTGTCGATAGGAGGATGGTGAATATAACTGTTGAACCTAAGTTAACCGTAAGGTCGTACACATACACGGTTAACTCCTCGTCACCACTGGTAACCAGTATTGTCAACACGACAACGTTAACTAGGTTCGTCACCTTAACCTCAACGGCAACAGTAACCAGGATTGTGAATAGTACAGTCTACTTAACAACATACATAATGTTAACATCAGTAATCACGGTTACAACCAATGTAAGTAACCTCCATTATATACCAGAGAGTTTACTTAACATATCTGTAATTTTATCAGTAATAACACTAATTTTATCGACAGTTGTATTACTAGTACTTATTAGGTATTTAGCGGTAAGAGGCAAAACCTAGCGTTAAACGGTCCTCAGTGGTGTGGATCTTCGCTGTGTAAGGCTCTAAGCCGATTGAAATTTTGTAGTTTAGACTTTGAATCGGGGGTTACATAGCCTTTAATGGTTTAAAACCGAGTCATGAATGCGATGTGGAGACTCAACATACCTGCATTAGGTGGTTTCTGGGAACTATTAGTTAAAGGTTAAAAACTCTTGGGTGTCTACGGTCTCAGTATGTTTAGTCCACAAATGGCTGGATATGACCGGGCCATAACGATATTTAGCCCTGAGGGTGAACTATACCAGGTTAGGTACGCTGGTGAGGCTGTTAAGAGGGGTTGGGCTACCGTTGGGTTGAAATGCTCCGAGGGCGTCGTGTTGGCCGCCGAGAAGAGGAAGCTTGGCCCACTGATAGATTTGAACTCAATAGAGAAGGTTTACATGATAGACACTCACATTGGTGCCGCCTCAGCTGGCTTGCTATCAGATGCTAGGATACTTATTGACTACGCCAGGGAGCAGGCCCAGATATACAGGCTACTCTACGATGAGCAGGCTAATGTTGAGTACATTACGAAGAGGATTAGTGATCTTGAGCAAGCCTACACACAGCATGGTGGTGTTAGGCCCTTTGGAATAGCGTTGATAATAGGGGGTGTTGATAAGAGTGGGCCAAGGCTTTATCAAACGGACCCAAGTGGAATATACTTCGGCTACTACGCTACGGCATTAGGGAGTGGGTCATCCATCATACTCGAGTACCTTGAGAAGAACTACAAGTACGAGATGGACCTTAACTTATGCATTAAGCTGGCCATTAAGTCCCTCAGCCTTGTGGCAGAGAGCCTAGATACTGATAGATTCGAGATAGGTGTGATTGATGTTAAAACTAGGATGTTCAGGAAACTGAGCGTCGATGAGTTAAGGAAGTACATCGAGGAGGCTAAGAGTGAGGGGCTCCCCCAGAAACCAGGCGCGTAATCATTAAAAATACATAACAAGGCAAATGAGCGATGATCAACAGGGATTATTTTAAAGGGCTTGTTGATAGGGCGATTGAAAAGTTAGGTGAGTTGGATAACCTAGTGAGTGTTAACTCAAACAGGGTTGTGATAATAGGTGACCTACATGGTGACGTTGAGTCACTGGAAAAGATAATTAACGACTACCCGCCAGGTAACTGGCGCTACATAGGTCTAGGTGACTACGTGGATAGGGGTGAGTACCAGGTTGAAACCCTTGAAAAAGTCCTGAAGCTATTTCTTCAGGGGGTTATGATACCACTGAGGGGTAACCACGAGTCATACGTAATGAATGAGGTTTACGGATTCATGGATGAGGCACTGCCGCTGCTTGGCCAAAGCCTACTGAGCACCGTAATTCATGATCTATTTCCGTCACTGCCCTACGCCGCCTTGCTTAATGATAAGGTGCTGCTGTTACATGGTGGGTTAGCTAAGGGCCTTGAGAGGGTTGATGATATACGCAAGTTAAGTAGGCATGATGATGAGCCAAGCGACCCAGTGGCGTTTCAGATACTTTGGAATGACCCAAGTGATGAGGTAACCGGCTTCGTGGATAGCCCAAGGGGCCCTGGTGCATACCTATTCGGCCCAGACGTAACCATGAGGTTCATCGAGGGTAACGACATTGCCTTGATAATTAGGGGCCATAGTTACATCACTGATGGCTACTGGAGGTTCCATAATGGTAGAGTGCTATCGCTATTCACGTCATCCTCAGGCCCCTACTATGGGGCTAAGCCTAAGGTTGTAGTTTTCTCAGATGGCACATTAAGGATCATTGATGTTAAGTCCAGGAATATGGTTACGGACATTAAGCTCACCCAGTGAGCATTAGAATAGCCTTGAATTCAGCATCCTCCTCACAGTCCTCCAACTCCTCCTAACTATTGGTGGAATGCTGCCACTAATAACCCACTTCCTCAACGCCTCAATGGTCCTTGGGTCGCTTGGGTAACCACTACCGAACTCACCGTAGGTTTCCTTAAGCCTACTGATTATTGAATCCCTAATTACCTTAGCCACTATGCTTGCTGCCGACACCACTGGTATTGATTCATCTGCGTGGTTAAGAACCACAACGTCAACATCGTTAACGTTAATCATTCCCCTAAACCTGGCTGGGTCTGGGTCAGGTGAGTCGATGTAGACTCTCTTAACACCCCTACAGTTAATGATTAACTCCCTCATCTTAATTGCCTCAAGTTGGTTAAGTAACCCCCTATTAACGTAGTTGTCTATCTCACCAGGCTCAACAATTACGTATTTAACGCAGGGAGCTCTATTAACTATTAGCTCATAGAGCCTGCTCCTCCCACTTGGGGTTAATTGCTTAGAGTCCCTCACGCCCAGTTCCTTAGTCTCCTTATTGCTCCAAGCCACAATGGCTATAACCATGGGTCCTATTACTGGCCCACGCCCAGCCTCGTCAATACCGCCCTCAAGTTCGCTTACTGCTGCCATTAAGCCTAGCCTTAAGCTCGCTTATTATGGTTAATGCCTCGTTGAACCTGCCCTCCTCAGCAAGCTCCTTAAGGTACATTACCAGCGGTAAGGTCACCCTTTTAACAGTGGACTTAACGGCCAGTAACGCGCCATCGCTGTCATCCTTTATTAACCTGGCGTTGATAGCCCTCCTAACCTCAGACTCCCCAACGCTGAAGCTCCAGCTCATTAATTCACTAATCATGTTCTCTATTATCCTCTTGGCCAGTAGCTTCTTAAACTCAGTTAGCCTAATTTCAACGATCTCATTAGCCTCGCGAAGCGCCCTCACCTTTCTCTCAATTACTTCCGACTCAAGGGTCTTCAACTCATCTATAGACACAACCCCTGGGATCTCCGGGTCAACGTTCCTCGGCACACCAAGGTCAATTATGACTGGCACAGCGTTAACTACCTCAAGGTCCCTCCTCTTAAGTAGGGGTTCAATTGCTGATGTTGCAAAGACAACAACGTCGCTGTTCTTAATAATGTTGATTAAGGAGTCTAGGGGTGCGTACCTGAAGCCATACCTAGCCGCCACCAGTTTAGCCTTATCAATAGTCCTATTCACTATTGTCACGTTCCTGAAGCCCTTCTCTGCGAGTCTCCTAGCTATATCTGAGCCCATGGAGCCGGCGCCAACTATAGCCACCGCCGCGTCACGACCCTTAACCCTATGGATGTATTCAGCGGCCAGTGAGCTAATGCTAGCTAAGCCAATGGATATTTCAGGGTATTTACTCCTAACCTCCTTCCCAACCCTTATAGCCCTCTCGATGGTGTACCCTAGTAAACCACCCAATGCTCCCCTCCTCCTGGCATCGTTGAAAGCCTCCTCAACCTGCCCCAGAACCTCAGATTCACCGATGGCTGCTGATTCAAGCCCAGCCGCCACTCTGAATATGTGGCGCACTGCATCAATCCCACTCAACCTATCGACGTACTTAACCGTACCCTTAGCCCTATAAACCTCCTCAGCGGCATTGTAGTCATCCCCATAGAAGTAAACCTCAACCCTATTACATGTTTGAAGTATGAAGACCTCCTCATAATTCCTCATTAACCTGCCGTATGCCTCATCACTATTCAGGTAGGTTTCGGATAGGGTAATTGTCGTAGCCTTCCTATGCGTCAGCGCTAACGCCTTTATTTTACCTAGATAATCATCAATATCCATGGTTCTTAATCACCTCATTAACGTACCTAACCACCCTATTAATATCGCCACTCCTCGCAATTTCAAGGAAATGCTCATCATCCTTAAGCATGAAGTATATCCTCATCCTCACATGAGGATCATCAACCAATTTCTTTATTAATTGCTTAGCTTCATACCAGGCATTAACTATTGGGTGAAGGTCACTCTTAGATAATGTGACCTGTATGTAATCCCTAACCATTGATGCAGCAACCCCGCTCTTACCCTCTGACGTTACAGCAAACCTTATGCCATTAACCTCACCCTCAAAGGGAACCACAACCTCAGTTTCGTTAGCGTTAGTCGTATCATTAAACAATATGCGCCTCTCGGAGGCTAACAACCTTAACTTATGTTTAAGCTCACTGTTGGTTGGTATAGCGTAGACCAGTAGGTTAACCCTACCCATAACCCTATCGTAGTTAAACGTGTTTGCGTCGGCAACCACCAGGTCAACGTTACCCATTGAACTAGCCCTAATAAGCTCCGTTGATGGTTTAAGAGCTATAACTATAACGTGGGCACCAGCCTCCGAGAACTTGAGAGCCCTCTTAGTGCCAACATACCCACCGCCTATGATTAACACGCTCTTATCACTAAACTCAATGTACAATGGCACCCTTGCCACAGGGAACGTTAACTATGAGATTTAAAAAACCTACCATATTTAAACCTTATTTAATCCTTAACATGAGTAGTGTTAATATAATTAACCCCACCATTAACGTCAGTATCATTAAAGCTTCACGTGTGGTCGTCGCCTCCTCTTTTACAGGGCTAAAATAAATTGTGGGAATTGCGCCATGGGCTAGATTATTAATGCTCATTGTGTAGTTTATTTTAGCTATAAACGGTGAACCGGATAACGTGGTAATGTTGTAAACCACGTTTAATCCACCGCCAACCCAATCGCCAGCCACAGCGAACACGACGCCATTAATACTCATTGGTATTGGTAGTGATTCACAGTCCTTAACGTTAAATATCGTCACGTACGGCTCCCATACGGCACCATTAATGATGCCTCCCCCCAGTATTGCCGCTGTTGAGTTAACCCAGTAGACGTCGAATATCGCAGTGTTGGGGTTGATGCAACTGGTGTAGTTAACCACGTTGCCGTTAACGTAGTAAAGCAGTATGCTGCCTAACACATAACCATTTGTAATGCCTGAGAAGTACAGTGATGGTAATGATGACTGAGACTGCCTGATCATCATCACAGGTATTAGTACCTGGTCATTAAACTGGTATAGGCCAAGGGGCAATCCCTTAACCTGGGGCATTGTTATCGTCCTCAAGCCGCTGGGTGAGAGTGAACCTAGGAGTGGCGTTAAGTCACTTGATAGGGCCAGCAGCAGTAGTGTACCGTTGGGTGTTACCGTGGCTGATACTGGTGTTGATGAAGCCCACTCGCCCTTAAACAACCCAGTTAGGTTAATGAATACCCCACTTCTTGGGTTTACCAAAAAGGCTGAGGCATATCCATTAACAACCCCAAACACGTAAATCGTATCGTTAACCACAGCCAATGCGTAGGGTTGAAGGTTAACGGGTAGGTAACGGGTTAGGTTAACTACATCCACCATCCCTGCATTAACTAGCCTAAGGCCAATCAGAAGTGGGCTACTTGGGGTAAACCCAGTTAGGTAAACCCAGTCGCCGTATTGGTAGGTGTTTGTTATGAGGACACCACGGCCACCATTAGGCAGTATGCTCACGTTAAACCACCCAGTGCTGTTAACTATGAATACCTGCGAGTACTGGCTAATTGACGTGAAGTTTACGGTAATTGCAAGTAGGTAACCACCCCCATTGTAGAGGTAGACCACGGGGGCCTTCAATAGTCCCAGGGTTAACACTGTTAACGCTAACGTGAGCATGCAGTCGGAGCGTATGCCCTATGCAATTAAACCTTTCCCTGGCAATGCTGAGGTGTGGTTAACTACCCTCCAAGTGCTATTAACGCTAGGCCAAGTAGCAGCAGGACTAGGCCAATTATGAAGGAATAAATGGCTTCAGGCATTACCCCAACCTGAACCTCAATTATGAAGTCTTCACCGTAGTATTGGCAAACACCGTAACTCACAATGGTCACTTGCCCGCTCCTAATTATGCTTGGTGTTGATTGGCCAGTGTTAATCACCGGTGGTACGTATGAGCCATATGAGAACAGTAGCGTCCCGTTCAGTGCATACACCTTAACCCTCATTGAAACGTGATATAGCCTAACGTATTCCTTAGCCAAGTTAATGATGGCACCGTAGTTTAACTGTGGGGCCTTAGTTAAGTTGCCGATTGACTCAAGGCATAGCGTCGTTGCATTATGGCTAGTTGATGATGAGAGGTATAGGTGGGATAGGTAAAGTAACACGCCGGCCGTAACTATGGCAACAAGACCCATTAACCTCATAATCCTCTTAACCTTAGTGGATAACCTAGGCATGTTAACCTAAATAACGTCACCTAGTCGTTTAAACACTTCTCTCCATACCAAATAACCTACCCAGTACGGGCTATGTGAAGTATGTGCGGAACCTGGTTGAGGATCAGGTTCAACCCGGTCTCAACAGCATCAGGTGAACCAGGTAGGCAAATCACCAGTTTGCCATTAACCGTACCCGCTGTTGCCCTGCTTAACATTGCGGCTGGGCCTATCCTCTGGTAGCTTATGAACCTGAAAAGTTCACCGAAGCCCTCAATCTCCTTGGTGAAGAGGGGCTTAACGGACTCAATGGTTACGTCACCCTTAGCTAAACCAGTACCCCCTATCAGAACCACCACATCAACGTCAACCCTATGGGTTAGCGAATCCACGGTATGCCTAATCATCCCTTCATCATCATTAACCAGCATCCTCCCAACCACCGCATGCCCCTTGCTGGTTATGATGCTTACCGCTAAGTCACCTGAGTCATCGGTATACTGTTCACCGGCCCTAAGGTGCTCATACCTAGACGTACTAACCGTAACTATGAAGAAGTTGACTTTACTTGGCCCCAACCTCTCATGCTCCTCGTGAGGTGACTTAACCTTAACACTGCCTGAACTCACGTTAAACCAGGTTTCATAACCTTTTTAAAAGTAATTCATTAATCCAGCCTCAGTGGCCATTATCTAAGGCTTAACCCTAGAGGGTGAGGCTTGACTCGACATGACCCCCTCCCCACCTCAGAGAGACGGGGGTTTCACCTTGGGGGTCTCGATGGTTACCCCGCCTATTGCGGGGTTATTAAACACCCCAGCAGTAAAGCAGAGATTAATAAACCCATCGCATGAGACCCACATAGTGAGGTAACCCCGCCATAAATGGCGAGGGTTGACTCGACGTCAGCGCTATGGACCGTCATCAAATAGGTCCTCAGCGTTGTAAGGCCCACCACTAGGCCTTATCCGTTGCTCATCACTATTCATAGCCACTAACCAGCCTTATTTAAATACTTAGCCCTAGAGTACCTTAAACTCCTCCTAATCCTAATTGTGCTTAGTATTACTGAGTAGGCGCTGTTTTCACTAATGCTTAACCTAGCTATATCGTTAATAGCCTTCATCCTACTAACCCTAACCACGGCGCTGAGCCTAATGTTACCCAGGTTCCTCCTAATGTATGACGCCATGAATACTGATATGGCGTAGTCAAGCTGGTTGATTAATCCCCCTAACCATGCCCTATCCGCCGGGCTCTCAATACCCATGGTGAACTTACCCATCCTGGCCAGGTAACGGGCATAGAGCCTAGTATATGGTTTCGAGCCTGGCCTTAGGTTAATGGCCATGGTCAACTCCCTTCTCAACTCATCATCAAGAATGCCCCTCCTTAAAACGCCGTTAATTGCCTCATGGGCTGAATGTGGGTCTAGGGTAACTAGAATTTCCTTAATGAGGGTCATTGGATGGAGACCCAGGTTAGCTGACATGAGCATTAGGTCAATTGGACCTCTTCCAATTGAATACTCGACCATAATCCGCGTTAAACTACTACCACCATATCCCTGTGCCATTAACCTCTTTATGTAGCCGTTTAGAACATTTCTAATGTTAGTTGAATCCCTAAGTAGGTATTTAGCTAATGTCGGGTTCCTAATGCTAGCTACGGGGCTTCTTTTCAGTATGAACCCATCCCAATGATGAACCATCCCCACGTTTTCCCTCATCCTGATGGCTTTTGCGACCAGCGTATTACGCTTAGTCTCTAACTCCCGCATGATGCTCATTACCATGTTAAGGCTGTCCCGTGATAAGCCTTCACGTAGGCCCCTAATGGACTCCATTAACCCATTAACATAGTTAATAACCCAGGGTGATGATAATCTCCTGTACATGTCCATTAAATCCATCAACCTACCCTTATCAACCCTCACTAACCCAGCCTTAACCAGGGTTACCAAGGCCCCTGTGTTAAGGTTCATGGCTGAGAGCAACGCCGCTAAGGTAGTGGATTCACCATTCCTATTAAGGCCTGTGGCCCTGTTCACACCATCCATGGTGTTGACTAGGCTTGGTAATAGGCCTCTTGAGTGACTGTGAGTTAGGTAAGCTAATGCCAACTGTGCATTACGCCTAACGTCAAGTAGTCTTAACCTATCCCTGTACTCCATGATGCTTCTGAAGAACCAATACCTAAGCCTCCTCTGGGCATCACGGTTACTTAACATCCCTCTCTCATATAGTTCAAAAATAATGGACTCATTCCTAAGTAGCCTCTTCACCAGGAATTCCCTTGACTCAATCCAGTAACTCCACCTACCACCAAGCAGCATCCTCTCAGCCGTCTCCAGTGGCCCAAGTGGCTTAGCTAGCAGGTGCCTTAACTTAACCCTAGTTGAGGTGCTGATACCACGTCTTACGCCTGTTACCTCGCCTAGTAGTCTCATCACGTATGGGTTACCCCTCGACTTGATGAATGTTCCCAGTAGGCCGTGGTTACTTAGGTGCCTTAGGTACCCAGGCCTACTGTAGATAGACGCTAGTCTATGTATTGTGCGGCTGATGGTTGACCTATTGGTACGCTCATCAATCGCGCTCCTTAAGTTAACAGTGTCTCCACCGCGCTTAAGCCTAATCAAATGCGCCAGTAACCCAGACCTCTCATTGCTGACAATGAATATTAAGTTCCTTAGGTTATCAATTAGTCTCGATATGGGTGTGTTAATGGGCATTGACTCACTGGTTACTATGAGCAGTGCAGTTACTAGACCAACCAGTGATAGTGGATACATGAGCCATGTTAGTGATTCGGGTATTGCCAGTAGCCAACTAACTAAGTCACTACCTCTAAGGCTTTCATTCATCTCCCTGAAGTATGTGTACAGGTAACTGGTGTATGCTATTAACCTACCTTCACTACCCCACGTGCTTAATCTAGAACCGGTGATAGTAACATCACCATTAATCACCCCATTACCCCTGCACGTTACGTTTACTACGTACTGCGTTAAGTCTCTAGGTGGGTTAGGGTCTATGGGCTTGAACCATGCCCCATTACCCAGCTGAATAATGCCACCCACAATAGATGCGTTAAAGTACCTAAGAGCGTAGCCCTCAAACTCATTAAACATGGCTACTAACCCACTGTTAATCACAGTATCATTACCCAGCCTTAACACGTTAACCGTGCAATTGGGGTTACTTAGGTTAACCCTTACCGAGGCTGCATAGGCCCAAAGCACCATTAACGATACTCCATTTAGGCTCTGCTTAAAGTGTATCACCTCAGTGTCATTGCTAGCAGTGTAAGACCAACTGGAGGGTTCATTAACCCAACGCCAGATTGCCGTCACGTAGCCGTTACTTAACAGCATCTGCACCTTAGGGTTAATATTCACCGATGTGATCACCCAACCTTGAACATGTTTAGTGGTAATGGTTACAGTTGAAGGTACATTAACCCAGTCAACGTAGGTGGAGTTTAATATCACGGTGGTACAGTTTAGGTCGCCGCCAATGATTATTGAATCACCATATGATATGAAGCCCATACCACATACGTAACCAGTAGCCATTACGTAGGGGGAGTTAATTAGGTATATGTGAATGTAGCTGTAATTGGGGATTATATTGAGGGATTTATTGACAGTATTGATTAAGTTTAGAATACCAGCATTATTAGGCTGTCCAACGTAGACTATCACCAGCATGAGGGATAAGATTACTGCAACTATTGGAACTACCAATGGCCTAATGTTCCTAACCATGACTAATGGTATGAGTAACGTTAATGCTGGTGCACATGCGCTAGCTATGTACTGCACCACGTAAACCATGTGGTATATCATGTACATGAGTTGTGCATAGGATAAGGTAACGTACAGTATCTGTGATGCCAAGTCTATGAATCTCCCGAAAACAACGTTAAGGCCTATGTAACTTACAATATCGTAAATATTAATGTTATTAATGAATAGGCCCATTATGTTAAGTGCAGTTAATACTACACTCTTAATTACAACCAAAGTTAATATTAACTCGGTAAGCCTATACCAGGATGACTCAGCGTTAAGTATGTGGGTTGGGTTAACTCTGATAAATAGGCTGTAGATTACTAGAGATACCGCTGAAAGACTTACAAACATTATTAAATCATTTATTAAGAAATGGTAGTTAAGTCTTCTAATTTTATAAAGAATAATAACGAATGCTTCAGTAAATAGTGCAATTAATGGTGCAGTAATCATGTTAATGCATTCCTCCAAAGTTCAATAAATGGGCCGAAGAATATCCTGTACAGTAGCTCACTGGCGAAGGACGCTGGGTTAACTATGCTTGAGCCGCTCACGTAGTTAGCGATTAATGCAATGGAATACACAGTAACGTATAGGCCGATTAACGTGACTATGAACCACTTGAAGTTGCTGAATAGGTCCCACAGGGCAGCAGCCCTAGCCCACCCGGTTGGCCCCAGCTTACTCTCAATGGCCTTAATAACGACGCTAATAACCATTAGCCATAGGGCTAGACCCCCAATTATACTTAAGACCCTAAATGCCTCACTGATTATCGGCACCACGATTTCATTCTCGATTTCACTAACTATGTCATAAACCACCGTTATCATGAATAAGAAGTACTACTACATTATGGTTAACTTTATACTATGTAGGGCAATGGTTTTAGGCATGGCGCCCTATATTAAATAAATGTTATAAGCATACGCGTGTTAAGTATCCATGGTTAAAGGTGGTGATTCAGAAAAGACCCTATACATGTACGCCCCCTCATTATTCCTAGACCTCTATATAGGTTCAAGTTTACTGGCTAACCACTACGTTAAGTATGCCGTATCATTGGCTTCACTGGTTAATGATAGGGATTTCAAGGTTATCCTAGCCAGTAAGCTCCTTGATAATGGGGGTAGGGGGTACGTTGATGATGTGATTAATAATTTGAGGTACGTATCCTTAATATCCGTTATCAACCCTGGTTACGTGGTTAAGTTAGCCTTAAGGTTAACCAGTGCTATTAAGGATTATGAGCGTACCCATGACTCTGAGATGGTTAAGTGGTATAGTAGAGTGACCGGTAGCAGGGAATTGCCGTACAGTAAGATGATATACTCCCTAAAGCATACCGTTAAGATAACCAGGGACATGGTTAAGCATTACCTGTACAGTAAGGCGCCGGGCATGCTTAGGAAGAGTATAGTGGATTCACTAATGCAGTACATCTCAATACTGCCCGATGCGCTGGTTGATTACCTTAAAATGACAAGTAAAAGCGACGCCATGGCCATAATCTTCCTAACCCACCTAATCAATGCGTACGGGGTCGACTACCCACTGCGCCTAATGTTCAACGTAATGAAGAGGCTAATTGTGAAGAACCCGGAATTGCTGAAACTGGTGCTAAGCCGCATACTCAATAACCTATCCTCAAGGTCCAGTTACTACAAGGCTGTTTTAGCCGAGTTAACCAGGATATACATCTACAGTAATGATTCACTGGACGATGAGTCAATAATCTACACTTCGTTAAACTCAATGATGAACAATGACAGCGTACTAATGAGGCATGGGGTTGATTTAATCAAGACATTGGGGCCATTAATGTATGAGTACATCTATAGGTTAAGCATACTCTCGTTAAACAATGATCCAAGGTCACTTGATGAATTATCTGCAATGCTCGGGGGTGTGGGTAGGGGCTTGGTTGACCTGATACTTAGGGAGTGGGATGAATTAAACAATGAGTACAGCCTAACGTAGTTAATTAGTGTTAGGCGCGCAACCTATTTTAACAACCATGGATGAACCGGGTATGCTCATTGACGGTAAATTAAGGGATTTACTGATGGAAGCCCAGTACAACTTCCCAATCAGCGATAGGCCATTCCTAGAGTTAGCCAACAGGGTGGGTGCAACGGAGGATTGGGTTATAGACTCAATGAGGAGGATGAGGGAACTGGGGCTTATTAGGAGAATCGGCGCCTTAGTCAATTATAGGGCTAGGGGAATGATATCTGCATTGGTTGCGTTGAGGGTCAGTGATGGGTTAATAGACCAAGTGGCCTCGGAGATTAACAAGGATAGCCAGGTGACGCACAACTTCCTCAGGGTACACGACAGGTATAACATCTGGTACGTGACTAAGGCGGGCAATAGGGAGGAGCTTGAGGGTAAGGTCATGAGGATAGTGAACGGGTTTGGGTTGAGACTTGAGGATTACGTGATACTGTACGCCGAGAGGACGTATAAGATTGACGTTAAGTTCGACCTCTACGGGGGAGTCTCTAGGGCTAAGATACGTAGATTACCCAGTGAGCCGCATAGGATTGAGGAGTCCGGGTTACCCATGGGCTTCTACGAGTCCATAAAGTCAATAAAGATAGTGAGCGAGCCATTCAGCGAATTATCAACCAAGTTCGGAATCCCAATGAGTAGGCTGCCTGACTTGATAAGCGAGTTGAGGGATAAGGGCATTATAAGGGACTTCTACGCAATGCTTGACCCAGACTTGGCAGGTTTCAGGGCAAACGCCATGGTAGTTTTCAACACTGATGACTGCGAATCAGTAGCCAACATAGATGAGGCAACCCACGTGGTTAAGAGGGTGACTGTGCCGGGTAAGTGGGAGTACAACTGCTACTTCATGATACACGCCTTTAATTACGAAATCATCAGAAATGTTGTTAATGAGAGACTGGGTAAACTGGGCATAGCCAACTACGAGCTACTACCCAGTATTCGTAACCTACTGCCTAACATGGCCAGGAGAATTGAACAGTAGGCATATGCAAGATTAGTCTCCAACATGGGTAAACATGAGTATCTACATTGTTATTATGCGGCAATGTTCGTCCCCATGTTAAGCACACTTGATTGAAAGTTTAAAAGCCATTTCATAAGCATCCTCATGGTGGTTTAATATACCCTACACCATAGCTGTGGTGGCGGATGCACCTATTCCTAGCAGAAGCAATAGGGACCTTTACTACAGCATTAGGGCTAAGGGCCATGTGCCTAGGTACATACAGATCTCCCGATTATCAATTAAGCTAGACAACGGCGACGTAAGCGTCATATCAGGTGAGGGTAAGGTCAACATAGATGGGGTTTTCCTGAGGAGCCTAGGCTTCCTGATAGACGTTGAGCAATTCTTCCACAGGGTCAGTGTTTTGAGGATTCTTGAGGAGTCTGGGAGTAGGGTGGTTAATAGTGTTGATGGCTTGTTGAAGACCAGGAACAAGATAGAGACCTTAGCCATACTGGCCAGGAACAAGATACCAGTGCCCTCAACAGTATCAACGGAGAGCCTATTGGTGGCTTACAATGCGGCTAAGAGCATGGGGCAAGTCGTCATTAAGCCTGTCCAGGGATCAAGGGGCTTCGGCTCCGTTATGGTGAAGGACCCTGATGTAGCCTTCCAAGTGGCCAGATCCCTCCTCGTGGTTAAGAAGCCAATATACGTTCAGAGGTATATTGAGAAGCCCAACAGGGACATTAGGGTTATGGTCATTAATGGTGAAGTGTTTGGGTGCATGTACAGGATTGTGTCTGATGGGCAGTGGAAAACCAACATAGCCCAGGGTGCCTACGGGAAACCCTGCGGTAACGTTGATGAGGAGCTCAGGGAGTTATCCATAAAGGCCACCGAGGCCTTGGGCCTAACCTACGCGGGCGTTGACATTGGGGAGGGGCCTGAGGGGTACGTGGTGTTTGAGGTTAACGGTAGCCCCGACTGGCAGGAATTAGCCTCAGTAACCATGAATAACCCCGCGCCCAGGCTGGTTGAGGTTATGGAGAGCCTAATCAAGAGATAAGTGGCACGTCACCTATTGACTGGCTCAGATTCTCTCCACAGGGTTTCAAAGTAGGTCCTGGCTATCTCAATGATGTACTCTTGGGTTGAGTATAGGGATAGGTAATCTGCCCCATACTGTATGGCCAACAGTACACCGTTGCCTATGAAACCAGCCCCGAACATGGAGTCCCTAACCCTGAGGTTAACCCTAGGCGGCAAGGCCTTGGCGTGGTCAATGAGGCCCCTGGTCACCAGCAACTTAACCTCAGCAGCCCCAGAGGCCTCGGTTATCATTGATAAAACCTCCTCATCCAGGAGCTGCTCGTAGGGTATGGCAATGCTTATGTCCCTGGCGCCACCCATTATGACTATCCTAACCAGGTTCTTGGTGCTTTGAAGCCCCTTAACGGTGAAAAGGGTTTCACTACTGGCCTTAACCACCCTCTGGTTCGATGCCTCATACACCATCTGGAGGGTGTTTATCATGGGCTTAGCCCTCTCAACAACCTCATTAATCCTCGAGACCACCATACCGAAGACCTCCTTAGGCGGCTTAGCCATGAAGACCTCCGGCCTCTTGCTCGAGTCCACATCAACCAACCCCAGTTTAACCATGCCCTTCAAAACACTGTAAACCTTGGAGGACGGTATGTTGGCGTACTTGGCCAGGGAGACGGCCGTTAAGGGCCCCCTCTCAACTAGGGTTAGGTAAGCCTTAAGCTGATACTTAGAGAGGCCCATCATCCTCATCAACCTATTGACGTAGTCATCAAGCACGGTTAAACCAACCAAGTGATCCTATAATACTTTTCCGCCCATTAAGCATAGGCGTTCCCCACGGCGGTAGCTTTTAATTCAAGTAGGTTGAGGCTTAGGTATGGTTACTATTAGGGATGTGGAGGTTTACCCGATCAGTGACCTGGCCACCGCCAAGGCAAGTCCATGGGCCTCAGTCTCAATAATAGTTAGGGTGGTTACGTCTGATGGGCAGGTGGGTTATGGTGAGGCGGTGCCCACGCTTAGGGTTAACCAGGTCGTTAAGGCTATTGAGGAGGTTAGGAGGCTTGTGGTGGGTAAGGACCCGTTCAGGATTGGGTACCTTTACAGGGAGTGGTATAAGCACGACTTCTACGTAAGCAGGTCCTTTGAATCGGCAACGGCGTACAGCTCAGTGGACATCGCCCTCCACGACATATTGGGTAAGTACTATGGGGCACCCGTGTACCAGCTCATAGGTGGGTTGATTAATGAGAAGGTTAAGGTTTACGCCAACGGCTGGTACTCCGACTGCGTAACCCCAGAGGACTTCGCCAGGAGGGCTAAGGAGGTTGTCTCAATGGGTTTCAAGGCAATGAAGTTCGACCCCTTCGGCCCATACTTCGACTCAATGGATAGGGCTGGCCTTGAGGAGGCTGTGGAGAGGGTTAGGGCTGTTAGGGAGGCTGTGGGTAAGGGTGTGGATATTTTAATCGAGGTTCACGGTAGGTTCAACGTAAATACGGCTGTTCAAATGGTTAGGGCCATGGAGCAGTTCGACCCATTATTCATAGAGGAGCCCGTGCACCCAGACCTAAACATGGAAGGTTTGGGTAAGGTTAAGGCTGCCACGGGTGTTAGGATTGCCGTGGGTGAGAGGATAATCAGCGTTGAGGAGGCTCTTCAACTGGCGGAGAGGGGGCTCGTCGATGTTCTTCAACCCGACATAACCAACGCCCTAGGCTTCACAGGCATGAGCAGGATAAGGGCCATAAGCGAGGCCTACGGTATTGAACTAGCCCCACACAACGCCTTCGGCCCAATACAACACGCAGCCACGATGCAATTCGACGCAGGCACCTATAACCTGCTAATCCAGGAGAGCTTCTACGAATTCTGGCCCCAGTGGAAGAGGGACGTAATCAACGATGCCTTCAAACTCGAGGATGGCTACCACACGGTACCCAGCAAACCCGGCCTAGGGGTAACAGTCAATGAGAGACTCCTCGAGGAGATGAAGTTCACAGGCATGGAGCCATTCCACGAGGAGGAACCAGTATGGGTTATTAAAGGTACTTGGAGAAGGTTCAGCACTTAAAATACATTATCCTAGCCCATTGCCTGCCTTATTAACATTAACCACCAGGAGATGCAGCTGGGTTTGGTTTATGCAATGTATTTTAAATGAATGCAAAATTTGCATTTTTCAATCTTTATTTAAACTTCTTCTTCATAAAGTTTATTACTTCTTTGATATAAGTATAGCTAATATAATTAGCATTAAAAGGAACATTATTACTATTAATGCTGATGAAGTGTTTAAGCTACTATAAGGTATCGTGGTTGAAGTGATAGTGGTCGAGGTAACATACAGTGTGGTGGATGTTGTGGTTGAGGTGACTGTGCTTGACGTCGACTTACTGATACTAATCGTTGTGGAGGTTGTACTTATGGTAATCGTTGAGCTGGTTATTGTACTTGCGGTTGAGCTAGTGGTCGTCTGAGAAGCCTGGTAGTTGGCGGAAGAAGTAGACGTAGTTGTACTGGTAGTTGGGGTCGTTGCCGTAGTAGATGTACTCGTCGTGGTGACTTGCACATACATTGGCCGCGCCGACACAATAGGGCCGTTCACCACAATCTGGTCAGGCCCGACAAGCACGTATTCCTTGCCGTTTACGTAGACTGTCTTGGGTAGGTTTATGACTGACCCATTTGCGTACCATCCAGCTATTGTTCCGTTGGGTAACATTATTTTGACGTAGTACTCTACAGTGTAGGGAACTTGGATTGACCCTGGGTTGTTTACGATGAAGCTGTAGGATGTGGTTATGTTGTACACCTCGTATGGGCCCACATGGATGACCTGCGGGTAGACCTGGATTACGGTACCCATGTCGTACCAACCTGAAGTCAGCTCCTCCTTGACCCCGTTCACGTAAGCAGAGACGTTTAAATTCACCATCACGTAGTACTGAGTAAGGTACTTGGCGATTATCTGATAGGTGCCTGGTTTGCTTACCATGAAACTGCCCCCAGACTGCAGTCCATTGACTTCAACACCCTCGAGAATCATCCTCACCGAGCCATTGATGTAGTATAAGCTATCGAAGCTTATGTTCACCGGGAGGGCCACCGTGTAGGTTCCGTTGGTGTAGTATTTACTCCCATTGATGTAGAAGACAGGGACAGGCGAGACCACCTCTATATTAGCGGTCTCAATGGGCTTTATCCCAACGAACTCGAGGAGCTGACCGAAGTATGGGTTGTACCAAACCCCAAACGGGTCACCATTCCAGCCGTTATAGTTCCAGATCCCTATTATGGTTACTCCCATTGAGGATAGTTGAGATATTACGTCCTCGTAGTAGTTTATCGTATCCTGGTAGCCCACTGGAGCATTGAAGTCTATGTAGGCAGTCGCGGAGGGGTTCTCGTAACCCAGCACATCCCCATCCCTAAAGCCAACTTCCCCTATGAAGAAGTTAACACCATTCTGCTGGGCGAAGCTCTGGAGCGCGGAAATCTGACTAACGAAATTGCCGGGTATTTGAACCTGGCCGTTAAAGTAGTCGTAGGATGGATATGGGTAAACATCATAGCCCAAATAATTCAGGGTTATCCCGTTAGACCGGAGATACGTGAACACGCTCTCTATGGAGCTGACGCTCTGGCCGAGGTCAGTGTAGTAGAAGAGCTGGGCGTGCGGAAGGTCCTGCCTAATGAGCGAGTAAACCTGGTAGTATCCGTAATCGTCAAGGTCATTCATCTCGGAGACCCCGACAACCAGTCTCTCTCCCCTGTTAGTGATGCTGGCAATCTGCATGAGGGTGTAGTTCAAGAGGAGTAGCTGCGGCTGAGTGACGCTGGTCAGGTAACCCCTCCACGTGCTAGTAGTCAGGAAGAAGTTCACGAAAACCACGCTGGAAGAGTTGTATACCGCCTGGAGCTTCGAGAGCTGTTCCGAGATCCAGTAGCCGTTGCCATCGTAGGCCAAGGTCTCCTGCAGGGTGGCACCGTTCCCCAAGCCATCCGTGTGAAACGCAAACACCACACCTACCATTACCCTCGGCAGGTATGGCAGAAGGTTGGTGTATGTGCCGTTTGAAGGTCCCCAAGGAACAAGCCAGAGGAGCAGGATTGGGTCTCCAGTAGGCGAGTAGGCCATTACACCCACCACTAAAGCGGTAGCCGGGAACAGCAGTACTAGCATAAGTATGCTCAAGACGCGTCTCATATTACCCTGCATACCATGTTTTGCGTTAGCCTAGTTTATAAAAGTCTGATGATGAAGGACTTGGTGATGCCAGCCTTACCATTTAATGTAGCTGGGCTGGCTGGGATTTCAGTCTCCTCCCCCAACAGGCAAGTCCTTTAGATTCTGGTGGTTTTACTTGGACTCGGGCTTCTGTTGTCCACGCCTCCATGTTGATGGGTAAACCCCGCGGGGCATTATGACCCTGGTAGGTTTAGCGACAATACCCCTATTCATGCTTAGTATCTCTTCCGTTGACGCCGTGGCTTCGGCTAGGGCTACTAACTCACCCTTAAGAGTCATTAAGGCCACTAGCTGGTTCTTCACTATCCCCTCCTCAACCTTAGCCACGCCTGGGGCTGCTAGGGATGCGCCGTGGGCTATTGCGTCCACTGCTGAGTCCCTTACGTAGATCCTGGGTAGGTGGATAACCATCTCCTCAACGGGCCTAATAACCCTCCTCAACAGTGCCTCGTCCCCGTAATCCCTCCACAATGCGTAAGCCTCCCTCAGTGTCTCAAGGTTCACGGCATCCTCCTCCCTGAAGCACCCAACCCTAACCCTCCTAAGCTCCCTCATGCTGGCCCCAACCCCCAGCACCTCCCCTATGTCGTAGCACAGCTTCCTGATGTACGTGCCTGACTCAACCCTAGCCCTAAACAGCACGTACCTACCATCAAACTCGAGTATATCAAGGTCGTAAACCGTCTTAACCCTAATCCTCCTCTTAACGGCACTCCTCAGGGGTGGGCGTTGGTAGATTCTTCCAGTGAATTCCTTGAAGACAGCCTTAACCCTATTCTGATCCACCTGGGAGTGGAGGAGCATGACACCTACGTACTCCTTCTCAGCGTTTGCTATACCCTGAAGCACCTTCGTTGAGTCACCCAGTGCCACGGGTAACACCCCCGAAACCCCTGGATCCAGGGTCCCTGAGTGGCCTGCCCTACCTATGTTGAGCAGTTTCTTAACCCACGAAACAACCTCACTGCTTGTGGGTCCCCTGGGCTTGTCGAGTATTATGAAGCCGAAGTTCACGTAATCCCTAATACTCCTCCTATATGGCTCAGTACCGTAGCGTGGGTCAGTGCCCTCATCCACCTTAACCCTAACTGCCCTATTACCACTGCAGTTAACCTCAACCAGCATTGTCCCCAGTGGCGGTTTTAAATGAGGATTTTAACTATTAACCTCCATCAACCGTTACTTGGTTATGTTAATGGTTGGAACCATGAATAACTTCGGCTGAACACCCTTCTTCATAACCTCAGTAAGCCCAGCCGCCTCAATTGCCTTAGCCACCTCCTCATCTGAGGCCCCCCTGTTTATCTCAACCTTATACTCCGTTGGTTCAAGGTGCTTTACATTGGCCCTCCTCCTCTTAACTCCCGTTATGCTCTTGGGCCCAGTCACTATTACGAACCTCTCGTCTACTATATCCACGACCACGCACATCTTCCCAGCCTCCCTGCCGTTCAGCTTAACGCACACCCTGCCAACATCGAAAACCTTAGGCATGGTTAAGCCTCAGTGGCTGGCCTTAAAATGTTTTATTGCATGGAAAACCACGCATCTTCGTCGAATTCCTAAACCCTCCTTATGGCTGCTATGGCGCAGTGAACACCCCCATAACCCCCAACCAGCTCGCTGACATCTATGGTTATGAAGTCCACCCTTTCGTTAAGCACGTCTGGCCTGTAGGGGAATATGTGACCCTCACTTCTCATCTTATCGTAACCAGCCCTTATGTAGTTCAACGTGGTCTGGCGCACCGAGTCCTCTGAGTTTTGGAGTCTCCTGATTATCCTCTTGATGTTGGCCTCAACGTTAGGTACAATTATCCTCCTATCCCTCAGCGTGAGGAAGTTGGCGGCGAAGGCAGCCTGTTCAGCCATGGATAGCTTAATTACATTGAAGCCCTTTTGCCTAATGTAATCGAGGAGGTTCGACTCACCCACCTTTTCGAAGCCGTCCTGGGCCTTGGCGTAGATTACGACGTGCGTACTTTGCATGAGCTCCTCATTACCTATCACCAAGCCATCGCCGGCTACGTTGAAGTACGTGTCCAGGTGCATGACAAGCATGTTGTCGCCCCACGGGTGCTTGGGTAGCTTAGCCACAGCCACCTCATCATAATCCAATAAGCCAATGACCTGGTTAACCCCGTTAATGCTGCTTCGCCACCCATGGCCAATCACCGCGAAGTCACCCATTGGCATGAAGTCGCCGCCCTCTAGGAAGCCTGGCTTAACAAGTCTATATATGACTGGTTCGTTTAGGGCCCTGAAGAAGAGCTCAGTAACGATGGTTTCAAGCCTCCTCTGGGGCATCCTCATCCTACCTATAACGATCCCAGCCTTAACGACAAGCTGCTGGTCCCTCGTATAGTATAGGTTGGCGAGGGGAGTCCTATTGACCACCCTAGCCACCACCCCAGTCTTAGTCCTCCTAATGAGCACCAGTGGCCTAAGTATAAGTATGTTGAATAGGGTTTCAGGGTCATAGGCAGCCATGTTCCTAAGGAAGTCCGTGTACGCCTCCTCGCCCAGGTCACCCATGTACTTAATCATTGACTTAACGGTGGTTACCACCAACTCCCTGAACTCACCGCTGTGCCTCATCTTCTGTATGATAACGTTCTTAAGCCTATGCACAGTAACCCCCTCGTTAACCAGCACGTGCTCCATGTTCTGGTGCTCATAGAGTGCCTCATCCATGCTGAAGGCACCCTCGTAGAGGAAGGCCTTAGGGTAAAGTAGGCCGTAGAACATCTCCACGCCGGGCCTATGAACCATAGCTTCACTTAAACCATCCCACTCGCTCCTAACCAGCATTCCAGGCTTGCTGCACTAAAATAATTTAAATAGATTATACTTAACGGGTGTTGTTATGCCTAGGCCGGCTAATGGGACGGAGTACCTGAGGGGGTCCATGATTAGGGAGGTTAATGCACTGGTGGATCAACTTGAGGGTGACGGCGTCGATGTGATTAAGATGCACATTGGGCAGCCAGGTGTCCCACCATCAAGCGGCTTAATCGATGAGTTCACAAGGTTGCTTAGGGAAAGGGCCTTCGAGCTAAGCGCCTACTCCTCAACCCCAGGTATCGCCGAGTTGAGGGAGGCCTTGGCTGAGGATTACAGTAGGTATTCGGGTGTTAAGGTTCAGCCATCCAACATATCCGTGACCACTGGTTCCTCGGAGGCAATAATAACCCTAGCCATGACCTTCATAAACCCCGGGGATAAGGTCGTCCTAATCAACCCAACCTACCTGCTCTACAAGCCCATAATGCAGTACTTCAATGCGAAGGTAGTTGAGGTTAAAGTGAGCATTGAGAATGAGTTTAACCCAAGCCCCGAGGATTTGAAGAGGGTTGTCGATAAGGGCACCAAGATGATAATACTGGTTAACCCAGATAACCCAACAGGCTCAACACTAAGCAGCGAGGTTGTTAAAACAGCCGTCGACCTAGCGATTGACAACGATGCATTGCTCGTGTATGACGAGGCCTATAGGCACCTCTACTACGAGGGTGAGCACACCTACGCCCTAAGGTACGACACTCATAACGTCGTGGCGTTGAACACCTTCTCAAAGGACCCTGCACTACCAGGCTGGAGGCTAGGCTTCGTGGTGGCTGATGAGCAGGTGCTGGAGGTGTTTAACAGGGTTAAGCAGTACATCAACATTAACCCACCAACCCCAGCCCAATACATAGGTCTCCTCTACCTGCGCAGGTACAAGGTGGATTTCATAAAGGAGGTGATACCCGTCTTCAGGGAGAGGAGGGATGCAGTTTACAATAGCCTCAGGGCTTTGCTACCGGATGCGAGGGTTATGAAGCCCAAGGCAGGGCTCTTCATATTCCCAGACCTATCAAGTTACCTAAGGAGGGCTGGGATTAATGATCTGGAGTTTTCACTGAGGCTGCTTAGGGAGGAGCACGTCGGCGTTGTCCCAGGTTCAGCCTTCGGCGATGGTGGAGTTAACCACGTTAGGATTAACTTCACCAGGGAACCCGTGGATAGGCTTAGGGAGGGCGTGGAGAGGATAGCGGACTTGTTGAAGAGGCTATTAGCGCTGTGATGGGTTATAGTCTCCTTAGGACGTTTATGAGTGACCTGGCGTTTAGATTATGTATCTTGGTTACCCTTGGCCCAAGCATCTCCAGCGCCGAGTGTTCATTACCGATCAGGATAATCCTGTAGTCGCTGAAGCCCGATAGGCCCTGCTTAATGAGAGCTAGGTCCAGTTCATCATCCTCGCCGTCGGTTATTAAAACCAGTTTATAGTTCCTTAAGGCTGGGTTCCTGCGGGCATCCTCGTAAGCCGCCCTAATGGCTGAGGTTATGTTTGTGCCGCCCAGTGGCACTAGGGATAGGAGTGTCTTAACAATGTCCTTCTTGTTCGTCATTAATTGGTAAATCTGCTGGTCAAAGAACCTGGCCACAACCTCATGCCCCTTCATGACCATGACTATGGCTAGCGCCGCTGCCCAGGTTATCTTACTTACATTGCTGTACTCAAATATGTTATTCATAACCGTGTAGAACATGCTCCCGCTCTTATCAATGACTAGGTAAATCTTGGGCTTCCTCATCATCCTCCTCTCCTTAACCGTCAAGCTCCCAGTAGCCAACTTGTAGGCATATATTGGCTTAACGAACCTGGCCAGGGCCCTATTAGTGGGTGTCAAGTCCTTAACCTCATTGACCCTGCTCATCCTCTTTATCCCAGTTACAACACCCTTGTCAAGGGTCTCATTGAGCAGCCCCTCATCGTACATGCGGCTTGACTCCACGACAAGCTTGAGGAGTGAGTTAAGCATGTTAACGAGCCTAGCCCTATATGGGTCTACGTCCGTGTCCAGTATTAACTCAGCCACCTCATGCCCTATGGCTGGGCCCAACACGGAGCGGGCCTTGTTAATGGTGTCGTTAACCTTCTTCATGTTGCCCATGTAGAAGGATATCAGCGACCTAATCTCTCTATCCAGCATATTCCTACTCTCCCTAGACGACTGCGATGACTTGTTTGATGCATCCTTAAGTGCATTGGACAGTCTCTCATTGCGCTCAATCCTATTAAGCATGTTGACATATATTCTAAGTAGCTTAACGGCCATGATCCTTGACAACCTTCCATTAAGCCTAGTTAACCTGGACACCTCGGCGTACTGCTCACTGTTGATGTAATTGCTCACTATCAGTCTCCACAGGGCCCTGTAGTTATCATTATCAGCACTGCTCCTCAGTATGGGTTGCCTGTAGTGTATGTAGAATGAGTCAGCCAGTATGTAGCTCTTCACCTTCTCCAGGTTAGGCACCATGTGGCGCTTAGCCATTAGGAAAACCTCCCTAAGCCTGTAGCGGGTTAACTCCTCCCCGTAGTCTACGTTGAGGAGTATGCCGTAGTCCTCCTCACTGCTCTGACCCATATATGGCACCCTTCAGCCTCTGTATTAGGTAATCCGTCTCCTCTATTTCACTCAAGTATAGGCTCAGCAGTGACCTATCCCACTTAGCCTTAAGCCTGTTAAGGGTCTCCTCAGCCTCCTTGATCTTCTGGGCAGCCTCATTAACCATGTTATTGTTAACGAGCGCCTTAGCCTCACTGACCAGGTCACTCACCTTAAGTAGCTCATCGGGCAAGTGGGCCGTTAGAAAGGCCTCGTACTCGTTCAACTGCTCCCTATCATGAACCAGGTAGCGGGCAACCTTCATAACGGCAACCCTAAGCATGGTGGCGTTGACTTGGCTTAGGGGGAACCCCTGGATCATTAGGTAGGCTAATGCGTAGAGGGGCACCTTTATCCTAGTCCTATTGCTTATAGGGACATGCTCAACGAAATCCGCTATTATCGGTGAAACCACCTTGGCCACGTCATTAATGTTCCCGTAGAGGTGCCTAACCAGTTCATTGTAGGTGTCCCTAATCAACTCCATGGTAGCCACGGGGGTTAGGCTCTCAGTCTCCCTACGCAGGTACCACCCCTTCGTCAACAAGGCCTCCGTGTCCTCCGGTGAGGCGTACTCTGTGAAGGTCCTTAGGGGGAATCTATCGTAGAGGGCTTGAAGTTCCTCCTCCTCTGGAATCCTATTACTGCTACCGAAGACAGTCCAGGTCTTAACCGGGATTACCTTGTCCCCATCGTAAACAACCCTCTCGTTCAGTAGCGAGAGGAGTGTATTCAGTATTGCGCTTGAGGCGTTGAATATCTCGTCGAGTAGTGCGAAGTCGCTCTCAACTATTGAATTCGCGTAAATCCTCTCAACCTTACCCTCAAGTAGCTTAGCCACATCTATGGGTCCAAGTATCTCCTCAAGGTCGGTGAACTTCGTCAACTGCCTATAAAACCACTTGGCATTGAGTAGCTTGGACAGCACGTAGACTAGGGTTGTCTTAGCCGTTCCAGGTGGCCCTATGAGTAGGTAGTTCTCCCTGGCCAGGGTTGACATCAAGATGCCTGTAACCTCATTACTGTATTTGTAGAACATGCTGTTCAACTTCAGGTACAAGCTCCTAATGTCCTCAATACCCTTACCTCTCACTGGTTCCATAGTTTAACAGACCCCAACCTATTTATAATGGTTTGCACTCTACACACTACTTAACTAAAGTTCAGGGCCTTTCAGCGCCTGGCTGAGGCAATACTGTAGCCCAGTCTAAAGGCTCTCAGGTTCTCCTGCACAGCCTTGCCTATTACCTTAACTATAGCCCCCTCAACCGTATCCATGCTAATCAACTCCTTAACCCTTGTTAACGCGAATAATGCTCCAAGCATCACCATGTTCTCGAAAATTGGGTTACCTAACTTAACGGCGTGGTTGTAGGCGTCTATGAAGTACGCCGACGCCACCCTGCTCTTGATTTCAACCTCAACGTCCTCGGGTTTAGGTAACTTACCCCTGAAGGCTGGTGGCGGTATCAGCCTCCTATTGGCTATGAACACAGTGGCCGGGTTAGTGTATGGGAGGGCCCTTAGTGCTTCGATAATCTCAAAGGCAACTACGACATCAGCCTCACCCCTCGGTATTAGGGGTGAGTGGGCTTCACCAATCCTGACGTGTACATCCACGGCCCCACCCCTTTGGCTCAACCCATGGGTCTCAGCCACAGTCACCCTAAGCCCCGAGTCCACCGCCGCCTGGCCAATGATGGAGGCGAAGGTTATTAACCCCTGTCCCCCAATGCCGGTTAGGTAAATGTTCAGCCTCATTATAGCTCACCCCACTTACTAAGCCATCCACTGGGTTCACCAATGGGCCTTATTGCGCCGTATGGGCAAATCTGGGCGCAGACTGAGCAGCCTACACATGCGGCCTGGTCAATAGTTGCCTTGCCGTTGTCGAGTTTGTTTATTGCTGGGCAGGCTAGTAGGTTATAGCATATGCCGCATGCCCTGCAGGCGTCGGCATCTACGGTGTACCTAACCACCAATGCCCCACGGCCCCTAACCGCCTCCAGGGCGCATGCCCTCCTCATAACCACCACAGCCGGTTCACCACCCTTAACCTTCTCAATGGCGTCCCTAAGGGCCTCCTCAGCCCCCTTAACGTTGAATGGGTCCACTGTGTAGACATGCTTAACCCCAATAGCCCTAGCCACGGCACCTATGTCAATAACCTGCGTTGGACTTGGTTGGCCCCCCGTCATGGCCGTGTACCTGTTGTCAAGCACCACAATGAGCATGGGTGCCTTATTGTAAACGGCATCCACCAGGGCTGGTAAACCAGCGTGGAAGAAGGTTGAGTCCCCTATCACAGCCACTATAAACTGCCTACCCCCAGTACCCCTAAGCACACCCATGCCTAACCCTATTGAGCTGCCCATGTTAGTTAAAAGGTCCTGCTCGTTAAACGGTGGATTTATGCCAAGGGAGTAGCAGCCTATGTCACCGCTGAACACAGGCTTAACCCTAGCCCTTGCGGCTGCTATTTTCAGTTCGTAGAAGGAGGCTGCATGGGGGCAGCCTGGGCAGAATACAGGTGGGCGTGGGGGTACATTAGCAACATACTGATGGTTAACCACCCTGCCTATATCAACGCCAAGAGCCTTAGCTATACCCTCCCTAACGTTAATCAGCGTTAACTCGCCCACCATGGTGAATAACCCCTCCGCCTTGCCGTAAACCGGGATCCTAATCCCCTCGTCGAAGAGGGTCTCCTTAACCTGAAGCTCAACCACCGGGTCACCCTCCTCGACAACAATGACCTTATCGGCCTTGGAGGCTGCATTGGCTATTAGCTTCCTAGGCACAGGTACTGATGCCGCTAGGTTAAGGGTGCTGGCTTTAACCTCAAGGTCCTCGAGGGCCTCCTTAACGTACCTATACGCAACCCCACTGGTTATGATGAGTACCTTCCCGTCATCAACGTATTCGTGGGGTAGGTCCTCAACAAGTGCCTTAACCTCCTCCCAACGTTTAACAAGCTCCCCCTTAAGTAACCTGGCATTAGCCGGCACTAGGGCTTGGTGGGCTGGATCCTTCACGTAGCCGCTGGCGTATATTGGCTTACCGAATTCACACACCTTAACAGGTTCCCTAACGTGGGAAACCCTAGTAACCAGCCTCATTATGACTGGGTGGTTGAGCCTACTGCTGAAGTCCATTGATAACTTAACCAGGTCAGCGGCGTTCTGGGGGTTGTAGGGTTCGAAGACTGGTATGTGGGAGTGTAGGCCAACCCACCTATTGTCTTGCTCATTCTGGCTGGACCACATGCCTGGGTCATCAGCCGTTATAACTAGTAGGCTATTCCTAACCCCCGTGTAGGCGCTTGACATGAGGGGATCCATGGCAACGTTCAACCCAACGTGCTTCATGCTGACCAAAGCCCTAGCCCCAGCTAAGGCTGCCCCGTAGGCAACCTCAAAGGCAACCTTCTCATTACTCGACCACTCGACGTAAGTCCCAGTCTCCCCAGCGTGCTCAAAAATGTACTCAATGATTTCACTACTTGGCGTGCCTGGGTAACCGGCCGCCACGGCAATACCTGCCTCTAGGGCGGCGTGGGCGACGGCGTGATTACCCAGCATGAACCTTACCGTGCAGTTGGCCATTGCACCTTAGGTTTACCCGATCTTTTAAATCTATTGTTATAAATATAGTTTATATTTTAATACATCAAATATATACTTAAACGCAGGTGCGTGGTATTACCAGTAAGGGTTAAGGGTGGTTACTAGCAGTTAGGCGTTGTAGGCTACGGACTCGCCCCTTGGGTTAACCACCTCAACCCTTATCACGTTATCAGCAGTGTTCTCGAAGGCATCCACATGGGAGGTGACTATCAGGGTATCCACAACCTCGGATAGGTCCCTTAGCCAGTTTGACACCCTCCTCCTATGCTCAGAGTCCAGGTGCTCCGTGGGCTCGTCGAGGAGCATTATCGGTATGTCGCCGAGGAGAGCCTTAGATAGCGCGAACCTGAGGACTAGGGCCACCAGGTTCTTCTCACCCATGGACAACATGCTGACCGGTAACTCCCTGCCATCACTCCTCTTAACCATGACCTCGTAATCCTCGGTCACGTAAATCTCCGCAAGCGACTCCTTATGCCTAAGCACCTTGAAGGTGTCCCTCAACTCCTCGTTTATGGCGTTTAGGAGCGCCCTCCTTAAGGCTGGCTTAGCACCCTCAATGGCGCTGGCCAGTTTAGCAACCTCCTGTAGCTTACCCCTAATGAACCTAAGCCTCTCACTCCTCTTACTTATCAATTCGCCTATGCGCCTAGCCTCATTTTCCATCTCCCCGATGCTGCTTATCAACTGGCTTAGGCTACCCCTACCCTGCTCAAGCCTGGCCCTCAACCCCTTAACCTCATCATCAACCTTACTGACCAATTCCTCAATATTGCTCAGCCTAGTTAACTCACCGCTGAGTCTCTTGGCCTCATCCTCCAGTTCACTCACCCTGGCCTCAATCCTTGACTTATTGTTAAGTAGGCTGTTCAACTCCGCCTCAGGGTTCTTTGCCAACTCGGCGCTAATCCTAAGGTACTCTTCCTGAAGCGACTCAAGGCTCTTTAACTGGTTCCTCAACTGCCTAAGCCTAGCATTGGCATTATTGTACTCCTCCCTTAGCTTAGCCAGCTCCTTAACCTCACCCTTAATGGCCTCCAGCTCCTCGTTAAGCTCGGTTAACCTACCCCTCAATTCCCTAAGCCTAGACTCCAGGGTGGGTATCCTCTCCTCAGCCACATTAACCTGAGCCAGCTTACCCCTGAGGTCCTCCTCATCCTCCTTAAGGTTGTCGTAATCCCTAAGCCTTGAGTTAATACTGCTTAACTCCTCCCTAATCCTCTTCATCCTTTCCGCATTCTCCTTAATTATCCTCTCCCTATCATCAGGGTTGAGCGGCCTTTTGCAGACTGGACAGACTGGTTCATTGGACTGTTTAAGTATGTTCAACTCCTCGTTAATGTGGTTCAACTCCTCCATTAGTGAAGTCCTCCTGGCCCTTAACTCATCAAGCTCCCTCAGCCTTAATGTAACTTCCCTAATTCTCTCCTCCAACCCCCTCCTCCTCTCCCTAACCTCCCTCAACTCCTCTAACTCATCCTCAAGCTCCCTTATTTGCCTATTTAGGTCTGAGCGTTGCCTCTCAAGTTCCTTAATCATCGACTCCTTGGATTCAAGCTCCCTCACCCTCCCCCCTAGTTCATTCACCAACTCCTCGAGCCTACTCGCTTCATCCCTCAATCCCCTTGATGCCTTTAACTTATCCTCAATCTCCCTGGCCCTGGCCTTAAGCACCTCCTTTTCCTTAACCTTAGCCTTCAGCTCCTCAACCTCGGCGTTAAGCCTGTTCAACTCATCCCTAAGCCTGTTCAACTCGTCATTAATGGTGTTAAACCTCTCCCTAACCCCTATGAGCCTCCTCTCCTCATTCCTAAGCTCACTTAGCTCAGTCTCCTTCCTGCTTAACTCCTCGCCAAGCCCACTTATCATGGACTCAAGCTCCTTAACCCTGGCCCTCGCCTCACTCAGCCTCTTCTCAATCCTCTCCCTCTCGTTACTGTTCTCCTTAATGGCGGCCTCAAGGGCCTTTGCCTCCCCCTCAAGCCTCCTCTCAATGCCCCTCAGGACCTCTGTCTGCAGTTTATCCATGGAGTCTATTTTAAGCAGCTTATCCAGCTTAAACTCCTCCCTCCTATTAACCTCAAGTACATCCCTCAACTCACCCTGCCTGGCGTAGAGTAGGTTAAACAACTCCACGTCCACGCCTAGGTTCTCAGTGACCCACCTGGTGACCTCCCTATCCCTCTCCGCCACCCTAACCCCATCCTCGCTCATTACGTAGGTCTGGGTTTCAATAACCTTCTCCCTGGTGAAGGCTCTTTGGACAGTGTACCTGCGGCCATTTATGTTTATGAGTAGCCTAACCACACCCACGGAGGCCCCCATGGTGACTAGGTCGGATAGCCTAATCCTCCTCCTCTTCAGCCAGTCAGTGCCGTAGAGTGCTATGGCTATGGAGTCAAGTATTGTGGTTTTCCCAGCCCCGTTAAGGCCATATATGAAGTTAACCCCACTACTAAGCCTTATTGAGGCCTTCCTAACTGACCTAACGTTCTCCACCTCAATTAACTCCACTGAAGCCATTCAACATCACTCCCCAGTCCAAGCCCCCTCTCCAGTATGGCCACAGCCTCATTAACCTTACCATCACTTATCAGGTCGAGGGCCCTCAAAACTGCGTTAACCACAGCCTCATCACCTATACTCTTGTTGAGCACTGTTTGAATAAGCTCAATTAGGCCATGGGTTGCCTGGGCCTTGGCTGACCCACGCCTTGCCACGGATAGCTTAACGTTCACCTTAAGGGCGCCGTTAATTAGGCCCTTAACCGTGTTGAACCCGTAATCCCTAACGCTGAACCCATCACCCAATTCACCAATCACATCAACCTCAACGTACGCATCCCTATAGTCTAAGGCTCCCAACCCACCTAACTGCTCCTTGAAGGTTGATGGTGGTTCACCGTTAACGTTAACGATAACCTTAATCATCCTTCGCCCTCCCTTAAGCCTAATGGGCTCAACCCTAACCCTACCACTACCCTCATCAACATCCAGCAGTAGGAAGCCCTTTGGATCCTGGCCCTTAACCATCCTCAACCTACCACCCTCAAGCACATGAGTCTCGAACTCCTGGGAGTCCCAAACCTCAAGTGACCCAGGGTACACGGCCTCGAGGGTTGGGTGTCTCAAGGCGTGCTCGTGTATGTGGCCGACGGCGTAGTAAGCATCCTTGGGCAGTTCACCAGCTGGTATAGTGTAGTAGTCTATGTTAGGCATTGGGTACCTGTATGGGGCACCCTCAACGTACTGGTGCATCATGACAATGTTAACTCCATTCCCCAACAGTTCTCTTAGCGCCTTAACCATTTTAACCCGGCTATTAGTGGGTGCGCAGCCAACACCAATCACCCTAACCTTACCATAATCAACGTAACCATGGTCAAGGTACTTGACCAAGCCTGAGGAGTCCAATACAGTTATGGGGTTATCTATGGGGTTTATGACTGATGCATCGTGGTTACCCCTTATAACCAGCACATCTATGCCTGAATCCCTAAGCCTACTAAAGCCCTTAATGGCCGTGAGGTATGTTGAGGGTGATGGCCTTGGGTTATCGAAGAGGTCCCCGCTAACCAGAACCAGGTCGACACCCCTCTCCTCACGTAGTCCAATAATCTCATCAATGGCCCTGAGGAAGGCTAACTCATAGTCCTTGGCTCTCGCCTCAAGTCCATACTGCCTCCTACCCAGGTGCACGTCGGAGAGGTGGGCAATAAGCACTGGGTAGAGGCTAATGTTGGGTTAAAAAACTAGTGCATTAATTAATACTTTTCAACCACTCCCCACACGGTTAACTAGCAATGATAACCATAGCCTTCATAGGCTTCAGGAAGTCAGGTAAAACAACCCTAATTAGGGAACTGTTGCATGTGGTTAAGGGTAGGGTTGCCGTTATTAAGAGGATCCACGACTACGGCCAGGAATTCGACGTTAGGGGTAAGGATACGTGGGTCTTCTCCAGGGAGGGGGCTGAGACTGTGGTTGGCTTAGCACCAGATAAGACACACATACTGGTCAACACACCCATTGAGCTAAACCGCATCATAAACCTCATAAGCGAACTGGCTAAGCCAGATTACCTAATAATGGAGGGGTTTAATGAAGAGGTTAGAGATAGAGACGACGTAATTAAGGTAATCCTACCTAGGAGTATTGAGGAGGTTGGGGAGTTAACTAAAGGGATTAAGCCGCCGCTCATAATCTACTGTGGATTTTGCGGGTGTAGGTTAGATGGATGCGTGAACAGTATTAGCGAATTAATTAACAGTGTTTTAAGTTACACAGCCATTAATGGCTAGGGCTCAGTTGGCCTGTCCCTGATTTCTCAGTCTCTCCAACTCCCTCTTTAACTCCTCCACCTGCCTCCTCAACTCTTCTACCTCATTGTTTTTGTTGGGTTGGCCATTAGCAGGTTGATTGACGGCGGTATTACTAGCAGTCTGACCTGTTGGCTGGGGGCTGAGTTGGGTTGGTGGAGTTGGTGATTGAGCCTCAGTAACCATCTGCCTAAGCTCCCTCTCCACCTCCATCTGACCCTTCTTGAACTCACCCACGGCCCTACCTAAAGCCCTAAACAATTCAGGTATCTTAGATGTACCACCGAACAGTATTAACACCACGGCGATCACTACTATCCAATCCCAAATACTCCCAATCATACCTACCCCTTATATTTTCAAGCCTGTGCTTAACTTAATAAATCTTTTTCTCACAGGTTAGAAAAACACTGTAGGTGGTCCCCTTAACCCACCTTGGATAGCCTGGTTAACTCCAGTTCAATGGCCCTGTTGAATATTGACACATACTCCATGGGTAGGTTAACCATCACGTCGTTAAAGTAGCCCAGTACTATTAGGCTTTTTGCTTCTTCCTCTGTTAGTCCTCTTGTTCTTAGGTAGTTTATCTTATCCTCACTTATCCTACCCGTATAAGCCTCGTGGGTGACTACCGCTGTTTCCTCGAAGACTTGTTCATGTGGTATTGTGTAGGCCTTGGAATCACCATCAAGAACAAGGGAATCACAAGCAACATGAGACCTAGCAAACCTAGCACCCCTCCTAACGTAAACGAGACCCCTGTACACTGTTGTACCTCCATTTAGGCTAATACCCTTACTAACCACTTTGCTTGAGGTGTGTGGCGCGTCGTGGAAGACCTTAGCCCCCTCCTCCTTCCACGTTGGGCCATTTGCTAAGGCCACCGAGGTTACGGTTGTCTTGGAGTTAGCGCCCTTAAGCACCGTCATTGGGTAGACCATGGTTACCTTACCGCCCAGTGAGCCGCTAAGCCACTCGACATTTGTATTGCCCTCGGCTATGGCCCTATTGTTGCCGAAGTACACCACCCCCCTACTCCAATTCTTTAAGTCAACAAGTTTAACCCTAGCGCCCTTATGGACGTAAACCTCAGTGATCCCGTCATGTAGGCTAAGCCCGCTGAAGATCGGGGCTGCGCATGCGACTATCAGCTCAACCTGCGCATTCTCATCAACAACGATAAGCGAGTGTTCGAATTGCCCTACATTGGCGCTACTGATCAAGACAACCAACTCCACGGGTAATTTAACATGCGTGTTCGGCGGTACGTAGACGAAGACGCCGCCACTCCAGAGGGCTATGTTTAGTGAGGCGAACTTGTACTCAGGTGGGAAGACCTTGGCGAAGTACCTCTTAACCAGGTCTGGGTACCTCTTAACGGCCTCATCCATGCTCATGGCGATTACGCCAGCCTCCTCAAGGCTCTTCTTAGTGTTCTCATAAACAACACCAGAGTCCACCTGTCCTATGACCCCTGCAAGTAACTTAGATTCAATTTCAGGCACTTGAAGTGCCTCGTAGTACTCCCTTAACTCCCTTGGTAACTCATCCCATGACCTAACCCTCTCCACGCTTGGCTTGGCGTAAAGAACGAGGGATTCAAGGTCAATGTTACCTTCGAGGGGAAGCCAGTTGGGCCAAGGCTGCCTCTCAAACATTTCAAGAGCCCTTAACCTCAGTCTCCTCATCCAATCAGGCTCGCTCCTAATCCTACTCAACTCCTCAACCACATCCTTACCAACCCTGCCCCTTATGGTCACGCTCCATTCAATACGCTTGGCAGGACCAAGCATATCTGCGACATCCCCAGTCCTTAATATGTCGAGCTTAACGCCACCCCCACTCATAATTCTCTGGAATTCATTATGAAAATATAAACCCTACCTTACGCAATATTCAGTACGTGGGTTCCCGGTCACAACTCCCAACTTAACGATCCTCATCACTAGTGGCTTAGGTGTAGGCCTTAACTTAATTAACCTTCACCCAAGGGCAGTGGCATTAGGCATAATCTCAAGCCCTCAGGGTGTGACGAACAGCGCTGGTTGGTTTATAAATAGCCGGTGATTAAGATTGTCATGGCTAGGTTGATTGTGCATACGGCTAAGGGCCCATACATACACAGGTTACCGTCAGGAGAGGTGGTTGCCATATGCATGTGTGGGTTAAGTGATAAGTACCCGTTCTGCAGTGGTAAGCATAAGCTGGTTCAGGATGAGGATGCCAATAAGGTCTACACGTATGATGAATCCGGCTACAAGAGACTGGGTGAGGTCAACATTAACCTAACTGGGACGCGGAGGGTTTGAGGGCCCTAGCTTAAGTCCATACATTAAAATTAAGCCACCTTAGGTTAAATAAGCATACGCTCACGTCTTAATAAGGCTCCTCACGTTCAATGGAATAGACCATTACCCATGATGCGGGTTCACTTAAATAGTGGTTGGCGTAGCCCTTGTAATGGTGCTTAACCTGGTTAATTTAACCGGTGACGTGGTTTACAAGTGCCCTAGGTGCGGCTTCACCACTGAGGCTAATATCTGGATGTTTAGGTGCCCTAGGTGTGGCTCACCGTTGAATGTGGAGTACGAGTTGAGGAAGCCGAGGGAGCTTAGTAGGCGTGAGTTGGCTAAGGTTCTACCTGTTAAGGAGTTGGTTAGCCTTGGTGAGGGGGCCACGCCGATGGTTAATAGGCGTGGCTACTATTTCAAACTCGAGTACCTCAACCCAACGGGTTCATTTAAGGATAGGGGGTGGGCCTTGGCACTATCAGTACTAGGCAATGATGTGACCGTGGTTGAGGACTCAAGTGGTAATGCAGGGCTCTCACTGGCGGCCTACTCAATGGTTAAGGGGGTTAGGGCAAGGATATATGTCCCAAGGGGGGCTTCAGAGGCTAAGAAGAGGTTCATGAGGCTGCTTGGGGCCAACGTTGTTGAAACCCCGAGTAGGGCTGATGCATCCGCATTAGCCATGAGCTACCAGGATGGGGTTTACGTTGGGCATTCATGGAACCCGTTCTTCATCCACGGCGTTAAGCTGATAGCCTACGAAATAGCCCTCGAACTGGGTAAGGTGGATAACGTAGTGGCCCCACTGGGCAACGGCACACTACTACTGGGCCTCCACACGGGCTTCAGGGAGTTGGTGGAGATGAGGGTTATTAAGGAGGTGCCAAGGCTAATAGCGGTTGAGGCCTCGGGCTACGAGTGGGCCCATAGGGCGCTCCACAATACGCCACCAGGCCCCCAGTCAACACTACCGGAGGGCATCATGGTCCCCCAACCGCCTAGGCTTGAGCAGATAGTGGATGCCGTTAGGGATAGCGGTGGTGAGGTGGTTGTCGCGGGGGACTTTGATGTTGTGGATGGTTTGAGGGAGGGGTTGAGGCTTGGGTTCATCATTGAGCCAACAAGCGCGGTGGTGTTTAAGGCGTTGAGGGAGCTTAAGCCAAGTGGCGGCACCGTGGTTATATTGACGGGTTCAGGCCTTAAGACAACTAACGAGATACATAGCCTACTGGCCGGCTCATAAGCTTGGTATTAAGGATTGAAAGGCCACCTCACCCATAATCAGCGTATTCACCTTTATAAGGGGTGGCACACTCCTCGGGTTATGGGCTACCTGAGGTGGCTTGGGCATGCTGCCTTTGAGGTTGAGTTGATGGGTAGGAGGATACTGATAGACCCATGGATCTCAAACCCAAACTCACCGGTTACCCTAGGTGAACTGGGTAACGTGGACTTCATCCTAGTCACCCACGACCACTCAGACCATCTGGGTGAGACGGTTCAAATAGCCAACAAGACCAACGCCACTGTTGTGGCTGTTTTCGAACTGGCGGTTCACCTAGCCGAGAGGGAGGGGGTTAAAAACACCATAGGGATGAACATTGGTGGGCCCGTTAAGTTAACCAACGAGATAGAGATCTACATGACGCCGGCAATGCACAGTTCAACCCACGGCTCCCCAGTGGGCTTCGTGATTAAGTCGCCTGAGGCCGTGATTTACCACGCAGGTGATACCGGGTTATTCAACGACATGGAGCTCATAGGCAGGTTGTATAGGCCAGACATAGCCCTACTACCAATAGGGGGCTACTTCACCATGAGCCCCAGGGAGGCTGCATACGCAGTATCCCTAATCAACCCAAGGGCGGTGGTGCCCATGCACTACAACACCTTCCCACAGATTAAGCAGGACCCTGAGGAGTTCAGGAACCTGGTTGAGTCACTGGCACCCCACGTCAGAGTCTACGTAATGAAGCCTGGGGACACGTTGAACCTACCCATTAAGTAGACCATTAAGTAGAGGATAAAAACCTGGTTTTAAGTTCGTTTAAAAAAGAGTCCGTGATCTTTAAACAACCCTCCTCTTTTCAAGTATACTATCTATAACTGTTAGCGAGTAACCGTCAGCCTCAATAGCCTGCTTTGCAGGTGGCAACTCCAGGTAGTTGCTTATCCTGGATAGCATCCTCTCCTCGTAGGTTGGCACATGCTCGTTCTGGTAGAATATACCTACGTATATCCTATCACCCCACTCATTGGCCTTCTCCATGGCTCTAAACTTCTTCTCATCTGCTTCCTTTGGGTCTTTTACCACTGGGTCCCATTTTTCATCCTCTAGTTTTCTTATCCTCTTCTCGTACCATTCCTTAGTGTTTATGTCATTGTATGTTGGGCATGGTTGCAATACGTCTA
>NZ_LCTF01000035.1 GCF_001663375.1 Caldivirga sp. MU80 | reverse complement strand
TCTTCAAATGCCCCAAGTGCGGTTGGAAAGCCGATAGGGATTATAATTCCACCCTCAATCACTTAAGGAGGGCAGGCTGGGAGCCAGCCGCAGTGCCCGTGGAGCTCCACCCACTACCCGTAGCCCTACGCTACGGGCAAGGTGGGGCAAGGAAGCGGGAAGCCCCGCCCCCAAGGGCGGGGTAGCTCACAGGCTCATTAGTTAAATTAACTTTAAATGCTATGATGGTTGCTCTGCAGCAATGCACTGCATAGCCGCTTAGCCTTATCAAGGTCCTCGGGTGTGTCGACATCCATGACCAGCGGTGTATCGTACTTAACATCACTCCAGTCCCCCATTGACCCGTTGAATAATGTAACCCCAACGTAGCCAAATGGCCCAATCATGTTAACCACAGGCTTACCAACACCTATGCCTCTCCTCACGAAGTCGATTATCAAGTCTGGGGTTATGAGGGGTGTGTCCACTGGCATGGTTAGTAGTGGCCTTGGTGTAAGTAGCCTTAGGGCAAAGGAGAGGTCCTCCACGTAACCCACGCCACTGCTGATGTATACGTCGTGGTGGTAAAGTTCCCTCACCAGGCTTAGTGTAGTGCTGCTTCGCCTTGAAACTGAAACCACCACCCTATCCACCCCAGCATTGGTGAGGTTGTCCAAAACCCACGCTATCATGGGTTTGCCGCATAGCTTCACAGAACCCTTATCAACACTACCCAGCCTACTACCCCTACCACCAGACATCACTAGTGCTGTGATTCTCACTGGTGCTGCTTAGGAATAAAACTTATAAACAAGATGGGATGGGCGAGGCATCGTGTCGTCCGTGGCTGTTTACATCGTTAGGAGAATTATAAACATGATCATTACGTTGCTGTTCCTAATAGCAATAGTATTCACGCTCATACACCTACTGGCACCGTCACCATATGCGCTGGCTAGGATATGGGTTGGGGCCAGGGCTACCCCACAGGCGTTGCAGGCGGTGATAAAGGCCTATGGTTTAGATAAACCTCTATATGTACAGTTCATTAACTACATCGTCGATGTTTTCACAGGTAACTTCGGCATAGATACAATGTTCAAGAAGCCGGTCCTAGCCGTGATAAAGGTGTACCTACCTTACACGCTCCAACTGGTCCTAACTGGGACAATAATAGCATTGATAATAGGCGTCTTCACAGGTGCCATTGCTGGTGCCAAGAAGGACACAGCCACAGACTACACCATAAGGATAATATACCTTGTGACTTGGTCAATGCCCCCATTCCTAGTGGCGATTCTACTACAGTTGCTAATAGCCTATGACCTTGGCCTATTACCCGCAACAGGTGTTGTTAACCCCATATACACCCCACCAAAGCCAATAACAGGGTGGCCGCTGCTTGATGCAGCCCTTGAGCATGACTGGCCTTACTTCACGTCAATGCTTAGGCACCTAATACTACCAGCCACGTCACTGGCTCTTGTATCCTTCGGCTTAATCACCAGGTTGATGAGGAACACCATGATTGATGTTATGAATAGGGATTACATTAGGACCGCCGTGATGAAGGGCTTACCAAACAGAAGCGTCATATATAAGCATGCGATGAGGAATGCGCTCATACCAATAATAACAATAGCCGTCCTAGCCTTCGCTACCTCGATAGCGGGTGCCGTTGTTATTGAGGACATCTTCCAGTACCACGGCATGGGTTGGTTCACCACCCAAGCCCTATTTAACCTAGATTACCCAACAATACTGGGCTTCACGTTCATAGTTGGGATATCCATAATGGTGGCTAACCTAGTCGCCGATTTGCTTTACGCGGTGGTGGATCCGAGAATAAGGTTGGAGTGAGGTGGTAGCCGTGTCGATTGCCGTTCTTGAAAACCCAAGATTAACCCTGAAGGTTCTTCTTAGGAACCCAGCATCAGCCTTCGGGTTAATAATAATAACGCTATTCATTGTGTGGTCCATAATAGAGGGCTCACTTCAGGTAGTTGGGACATTGACAAGACACCCAAGTCTAGGGTGGGTTCTACTGCCATATAACCCACTCGCAGTGAACCTTATGGCTAGTAATGAACCACCCTCAATACATCACCTCCTCGGGACCAATGCTGAGGGTCAAGATATATTAAGTAGGATACTTTATGCGGCGCCGATAGATGCATCTGTGAGCATAGTCACGGTATTCTCAGCAATAGCCATAGGTGGGGTGCTTGGTATGATTGCCGGTTACTACGGTGGGTGGATCGACGAAGTGATAGGTAGGGTAACCGATGCGTTCTTGTCCATACCAGGGTTAATACTGCTGTTAGCCCTAACCATACTCATAGGTTCAGGGTACTTCCAATCAATGATAGCCTTGATAATTGTCTGGTGGCCTATATACGCCAGGTTATCCAGGGCTCAAACCCTTGAGATAAAGAGCAGGTACTTCATAGACTCAGCCAGGTTATCGGGCCTAGGCGACTTCTTAATACTAATTAAGCACGTGTTCCCTAACATGATTGACCCAGTTTTAGCCTATGCAACATTAGACTTCGGTAACGTCATATTAACCTACGCCACCCTGGGCTTCCTGGGCATAGGCATTAAGCCACCTACACCCGAGTGGGGGGAGATGGTTAGCGCTGGATTAGAGGAATTGCCGGGCTACTGGTGGACCGCGATATTCCCAGGACTGGTAATAACCATAGTGGCGTTGAGCTTCGCCCTAGTCGGCGACGGCCTACAGGACATACTAGTGGGCAGAATCAACTACTAATTAATTACTAGTAGAGTTTGGTTTCAACCTAGATTAAGGCCTCAAGGAGTAGGTAGACGCCGATGGCTATCATGGCGGCACCAGCCGCCTTCTCGATTAAGGTGCCGATGGATGCGATTCTACTGATACTCCTCCTACCCCAACTGGCCACGGTGAATACTACCGACGCCATTGTTATGAAGCCCAGCGAGAATGCCGCTGTTGTTAAAACACCTGTCAATACGTTGTGCGTTAATTGAGATGCTAATATTGAGCCCAACGCCACTCCGGCAAAGATGGGGCCTATGCACGGTAACCATAACCCAGTTAGCACAAGGCCCATTAGCAAGTCCGCTAATGCACCACCTGGCTTAAGCCTACTACCCAGGTTCTGAACCCTTGAGGTTAACGTGATGAAGCCCCTGTATAATGGAGGTACCAGGAAGACGAGTCCCATGAACATTAACACTACTGATGAGGCTAGGTAGAGGATTGACCTGGTAATGCCACTAAGCCCCACTAGGCTGAGCAGTGAACCCAAGGCTGTGTAGAATACTAGGAATCCGCCGAATAGGGCAATTGGGTTAACCCTCCTATTGATGACCATTAAGGCTATCGATACCAATGCGGGTAGGGCGCATGGCATTATTGCTGAACCCAGACCAGCCAGATATGATAATGTTAACGCCGTAAAGCTGCCTAGGGGCGATGATGATGGGTGTGGGGGTATTTGAGAAGCAGTGTTGGTGTTGACTAGGTTCAGTATATCCATGAATACTTGAGGCGGGTAGGCACCTATTATCACCTCCTTAACCACCAACTCACCGTCATAGTCATACGCAACCAGTAGTGTTGGCGTTGCTTGAACCGAAAACGAAACCACTTGCGTCGTATTTGGTTTATAGGCCCTAACACTCACCTCGTTCCCAATGGGCATAACCACGTAAACTGTACCGTTAATAACCAGGTTAATACTGGTTAACGGTAAGGCTGACTGGTAATCCAAATCCACGTAGACTGGTATGAAGTGGGATTGAACGTAGTTAGCTATGGTTACATTGCTAAGTACGCTTGATTTAAGGTAGTTGCAGGCTATGCACTGCGAGTCGGCGTAAATCACAAGGAGATACTTACCACTGCTAGTCATTAACAAATCCTCAAATGAGCTGGGATTGGTGACTAAGTAGGCGTTGACATTGCCGAACTTAATTATTGATAATGAGTAGGCCAGGATTGAGACTCCTATTAAAAATGCGATAAGGGTCAGTAAGGCTATGCGAGTCTTCATGTACTTAATTGAACTAGTTAGGTATTTAAAAGGATTTTTCCTAATCAACCTGAGAAGCTCATGGATGGTAAGATGGCTATTGATGTTGTTTGGGCTAGGGGGCACGTTAATGTGATGGCAACCCACAGAAACACCCTTGAGATTACTAGGGATGATTATGTGACTAAGAGGGGGGATTGCATAGTAGCCTGCTGTGCCGATAAGGCAGCCCTCGACTTGAACACGCCCCTTAGGGAGGTGATAACAGGTGGCTGTTCATTAGTGGTAATGATTATCATAATTGGTTCGGAGATGGATATTGTGGTCGGTTTGGGTTTAAGGGGGCTTAGGCTGAGGGATGGTAGGAGGATCATAGTTAGGAGAAGCGCCTACATTGATGATGCCACGGTTATGGTCCTGGCCAATAAGGCCGCTAAGGATTTAAAAAAGGATCTTATTAATAAAGCTAAGGACGGTGAACCAGTGGCGGTGGTCATAATTGGATCAGAGCTTAAGCAGGATTAACAGGTTGAAGTCGCTACTATACAGGAAGTTAATACACCTACTACTCTCACTATTGTTAATAGTCCCATTGTTCACGGGGTTAAGCAGTATTGATACCCAGCTATACTACACCGTAATATTGATTGGGGTATCGCTGCTATACATATACCAGGTTAAGAAGCCCCTAATATCAGTGGTGATTAGGGATGCGCTTGAGGATGCCAGACACAACGTTAGGGCTAACATACTGAAGATGACTGAGGCGCTTAACGCAACTATAGCCAAGGAGTTGTTGGTCTCCATGGACAGACTTGAGTACATGTTCAGCGAGTTCGTTAGAAGTATTGAGAGGGATTATGAGAGGAAGTGGGGTTACCTGGGCGTGTTAATGGGTGTTGTTGGGGTTTACGCATCGTTCATCATCACCGGTGGCTACGCCTACTACGGGGTATTAGCGTTGATATTCTACGATACATCAAGTGCCTTGTTCGGAACCCTCATAGGGAGGGTTAGGATGCCGTACAGCAATACTACAATAGAGGGTATCTTAATGGGTACCTTAGTCTTCTCGCTGGTGTTAGCCGCCTTAATAGGCATCAGCTACCTACCAATACTATACCTCACCGGTATAGCCCTTGGGGTTGCTGAATCATACAGCGGGGAGGATAATTTAACAATACCAATTGTGGCATCCCTAATGGCATACCTATTCAAGCTACCTAGGATTGTTTAACGTAATCCGGCATCCACTCTAACGCTTGCTTAAAATAGGTCATTAATTTCGCTAATCCACTTGGCAGCGTCCTTGGCGTAATACGTTATTACTATGTTAGCCCCAGCCCTCCTAATCGCTATTAGGGATTCGAGCACGGCCATTTTCTCATTAAGCCAGCCATTCAATGAGGCTGCCTTAATCATGGCGTACTCCCCACTAACCTGATACGCGGCTAAGGGTACCTCGGGGAAGCTCTGTCTAACAAGCCTAATAACGTCTAGGTAAGGCATGGCGGGCTTAACCATGACTATGTCAGCCCCCTCCTCAAGGTCCATGGCAACCTCCTTCAATGCTTCATAAGCGTTCCTAGGATCCATTTGATAACTACGCCTATCACCAAACCTAGGCGCACTATCAGCAGCCTCCCTAAATGGACCATAGAACGTGCTGGCGTATTTTGAGCTGTAGCTCATTATAATGACGTCGGTGAAGCCGTTTTCATCCAACGCCGTCCTTATGGCCTTAACCTGACCATCCATCATACCTGAGGGTGCCACAACATCAACACCAGCCTCGGCGTAGTTAACAGCCACCTTGGCATAGAGGTCAATTGTGGCATCGTTGTTAACCACGAACCTGGGCTGCTTAGCCTCCTGTAGGGTGGCTGGTGGATCCTCATACTCAACCACCCCACAGTGTCCATGGTCCGTGTAGTCGCATAGGCATACATCAGCCATGAGAAGTATTGAATCACCGAAGGTATCCCTAAGCATCTTCACGGCCCTTGGAACCGGCCCATTCCTATCATAGGCCAGGGAGCCCTTCGGATCCTTACGCTTAGTTACACCGAAGAGCAGGAACGATCTAACATCAGCATCAACAGCCTCATCAACAGCCTTAATCAACTCATCACCAACAGGGTACCTGTACTGCCCCGGCATTGAATTTATTGGTTCAACAGAACCCTCATCCTTAATGAATATAGGCCAGACGAGGCTACTGGGCATTAGAGTAGTCTCGGAAACCAGATTCCTAATCAACCTACTACCCCTCAACCTCCTCGGCCTGGTAGTTGGGAACCTGTAGTAGCGCATTAGACGCTATCAATTGGAGGGAAATAAACCCTTCTGATGCGCACAATCCAATGCGGGTAACTTATTAAAGATGTTGCGCATCAAGTTAGTAGCCATGAGGATACTGTCGTGGAACGTTAATGGAATTAGAAGCATATCGAGGAAAGGCACCCTAAGCGTGGTTAACGACTTTGATGTGGTGCTGCTACAGGAGGTTAGGTCAAGTGACCTACCCCTAGATGTACTATCAATGGGGTTTAACGTCTATGGCTTGCCGGCAGTCAGGAAGGGCTATAGTGGTGTACTTACCCTGAGTAAAATAAATCCAATCAATGTGATTAGGGGTATTGGGGTGAGGGATTTCGATGACGAGGGTAGGGTCATAACAATCGAACTCGGTGAATTCTACATAATTAATGCATACTTCCCAAGGGCTGGTGATGACCTCAGTAGGCTTCAATTTAAGTTAAACTTCGATGAAGCTATCGAGAAGTTCACCCTGAACCTGGTTTCAAAGAAACCTGTGGTGATGTGCGGCGACTTCAACGCCGTGTATGATAGGCGTGACTCAAGCTTCTGGGATGAGGAGCACCCAGGGTTAACACCAAGGGAGAGGCTATGGTTAAGCGGTTTCATTAAAAAGGGCTTCGTGGATACCTATAGGTTAATCCACCCACATGACGTTAAATACACCTGGAGGAGTTTCAGAGATAAGGATATAGCCATGAGGATAGATTACTGCTTAGTCTCAGGTGAATTAGCTAGTAGGGTTGCAAATGTGGATATATTAAACGTGGAGGGTTCAGACCATTACCCAATTCTACTTGAATTGCGTTGAATCAGCTGCCTTAGAGTAATGTTTAAAACATTAGACCTAGAGCTAAAGTTAATGCCTATCCAGTATAAGCCACCTGAGGATGGGGAACCGATAGTGATTAGGAATGGCGTATTTGAGAGGGTCCCGAATAAACCAATAATACTATACATACTGGGTGACGGCATAGGCCCTGAAATAGTAAGCGTGGCCATTGAAGTGGCTAATAAGGCCGTTGAACTTGCCTACGGCTCATCCAGACAGATAAAGTGGCTTGAGGTCTATGCCGGTGAGAAGGCGGAGAAGCTGGTGGGTAATAGGCTACCCCAGGAAACCATTGAGGCTCTTCAGAGGTACAGGGTTGTGTTAAAGGGGCCACTTGAGACGCCGGTGGGCGGTGGCTGGAGGTCAATAAACGTGGCCATAAGGCTACTCCTGGATACATACGCCAATGTGAGGCCGGTGAAGTACATTCAGGGAATTGAGTCGCCACTAAAGAACCCTGAGAGGATAGACTGGGTTATAGTTAGGGAGAACACTGATGACCTTTACAGGGGTTTTGAGTGGCAGTGGGATAGCCCTGAGGCCGCTAAGTTGAGGAGGTTCCTTAAGGAGGAGCTTAAGGTTGATGTTGACGAGGACTGTGGCCTAGGTGTCAAGCCCATAAGCCGTTGGAGGACTCAGAGGGTTGCCAGGTTCGCCTTTAGGTTTGCTATAAGCAATAAGAGGAGGTCGGTCACCATTATGCACAAGGGCAATGTCATGAAGTACACTGAGGGTGCGTTCAGGGAGTGGGCTTACGAAGTCGCCTTGAAGGAGTTCAGGGACTACGTAGTGACCGAGGATGAGGTTAACAAGCTGTACGGCGGTAAAGTACCCCAGGGGAAGATACTTGTGAACGATAGGATGGCTGATAACATGTTCGCCCAGTTGGTTACAAGACCTGAGTCTTATGATGTAATACTGGCACCTAACGTCAATGGTGACTACATAAGCGAATTAGCGGCATCATTAATGGGTAACGTGGGTATGATAGGGGCAGCTAACGTTGGTGACACTGCCGTAATGGTTGAGGCGATGCACGGGACAGCCCCTAAGTATGCCGGTAAAAACGTGGCAAACCCAACCAGTGAGATAAGGGCTATTGAACTGCTTCTACGCTTCATGAATTGGACGGAGGCCGCTAACCTACTCGATAAGGCTATTACCGAGGCCATAAAGCAGAGGAAGGTTACTCAGGACATAGCCAGGTATATGGGGATCACCCCACTTGGCACAAGGGAATACGGTAAGGCGCTCATGGAGATAATGGAAACCTTAAAATGAACCATCTTCCAAGTTAAGTTTCTAGGTTAAAACTAAGGTTTAATCTTTAAATCAACATGCATTTAATTACAAGATGAGGTGGCTGATACTATGTTAATTACCAGTGCGAAATCAGCTACGGCTTCAGGGCAATCAAGTATTAATTTCAAGTCCCAAAGGTAGTAAGAACCAGCAATTGATGCCGGGAACACCAGTACTCATCATTATGTTCTAATCAGCGCTAGGGCCCATGATCACTAAATCTCCTAAGCACCCCTAACCCTCACAGCTTTTAAGGGTACCTCCTGGCTGGTTTTACTACTCATTAGCCTTCTAATCATAAGCAGCCTATAAACCCTACATATTATGTAACTTAAAACATCCCCAGGGGTTCTGTTGGTGAAGCTCTGCGTGAATATCGGCGATGCACTGAGCCCATTATCCCAAATCTCAATGCACAAGTTGTCACCTTCACTTATCACATGAAGCTCAATAAACATGTTACTGGGCTTAATAATATAACGTGTACCGTTCTTAAAGTTATGCTTCTCAACGTAACCATCCAAGCAACCACCCATTAGCTCATCTATGATCTTAGTAGCGCCACTGCTCACGAATCTAAGCATTAAGCATCCATTTATAAGTGTAAGCGCTTCCAAATCAATAAGACCTGCCTTCAGTTAAATTTAACTCACCTTGGCAAAATGGCAACAAGTCTCGCTCTTTTAAGGTGAGGTTTACCTCATCATAAAAATAGTAATTAAACATGCCAAGGCTGAAGCCGATAAGACACCCACCGAGGCGTATTAAAGGAAGGGATGGTTCATGTCTGTGGTTTACATGTATAGCATGGGGGTTAACTATATATAATTATGTAGTAAATGTATTATGCCGGAGGTTCTATATAAGGGTTTGAGTAAGTTTTATAAAAGGTGCCCGGTAAGTCTCCTGTCTAATTAACTATGAGTAAACTTAATGGTTCAAAGCTACTAGGTGACCTGGGAGGTGTGACTTGGCTTGTGTTAATAATACTTGCATTTACATTCATGGCCAGGGCTAGTAACAACATGATTCAAACAACGGTGCCTTTAATGGCTGAGGAGTACTTCAACGCCAGCAACGCTGAGGTTGGTTTACTAGGTAGCGTGATTTCAGCATTCTCATTCATATCTACGGCATTTGTTAACGCTAGGTTAAGCTCCGAGAGGAGGAGGATCATGTTTGAGTTATCGACGGTGCTCTACTTCATAACATTTCTCATATACCCATTCATCAACTACATCGGGTTGTGGATAACCTCAGCCGCCGTCGGTTACCTACTGGGTGTGATAATGCCTAACATAGCCACGGCATCAAGTATAGTGGGTAGGTCCCAGGAGGTTAGGGAGAGGGTTATTGCTCTGTATACATTTGCACTAAGCCTAAGCCTAACCATAGGCCCTGTTATAGAGTCAGTGATACTGCGGTACTTTAGCCTAAGGTATGTCTTCCTGTTCTTCTCAGCATTCTCAGCGGTAATGATACCTCTATCATTCAAGATACCGTTCCCATCGGAAACACACAGCATTAACCATTTGAAGCTGAGTTCAGTTTGGTCAAGGGCAGGTTTTAGGGTTGCAGTCTACAATAACGCAATGTACAGCCTCCCCTTCGCCATGCTGACGGCTTTCGGGGGTATTTACGCAATTAGGTACTTCGGTGTAAGCAACTCTACCGTTTACCTATTGTTTGCGGCTTTCTTCACCACATCCTTCTTAACCAGGCTCTACATGTCAATGAGGTCCATTAGGGATGTTGGCAAGGCATCAATGTCCATGGCTATCTTGACCATTATTGGTGTAATGCTTATTACTACTTCGCCTAACGTATACGCCTACGCCGTAGCCCTGGCCCTACTCGGCATACCCCATGGGTTAACCTACCCTCTATCACTAATAGTGATATCAAGGGACTCTAGGGATGACGAGAGGAACGTATTGAACTCAGCCTTCTCATCAATAATGACCATAATAGGGGTGTTATCACCCATGCTACTTGGCGCCGCAGCTGACCTAATGGGTTTAAGACTAATGACACTTCTCGTCGAAGCCTCAGTAATAGTGTTCACGTGGTTTCTCTATAAGTCAATACGGCAATTAAGGGCTATGCCGCTGAGCATTGAGTTAAGGTGACAACGGTCAAGTCTCACCCTTTAGGGCAGTGTCGTCCCATTATGTGGGGTATGGAGCGAGACATTTTATAAACCCCAGCCTTGTTATGGTATTCAATAACCCCGTAATAGACGGGGTAACAATCGAGACCCCCATGGTGAAACCCTGCCCCTCAAGGGCAGGGAGGGGGTCATTTGGCCTGGTCAGGAGCTGGTATGAAGCCTTCAGCCTCTTAAGCGCCTCCCTCATGGTAAATGGTGCTGATTCTGTCTGCTAACTCACTGTAACCCATTTTCCTTAGGAATTCCAAAACCTCGGTTATGCTGGGGCCTGACCTAGCCCCCCTCCTTGTGACTTTAATTGCAGCTGCGGCGTTTGAGAATATTAACCTATCATCCCTATCTAACCCGATTAACTTGGCGAATACGTATGATGCGGCGAATACGTCACCAGCGCCAGTTGTGTCAATGGGTGTTACCCTAAATGCCTCAACTACCTTAACTCCCTCACTGGTGAATGACGCTGCCCCCCTTGATCCCATCGTCACCACCAGTTCATTGACGTTGACCTTTTCAAGTATCTTGAACCCGGCTGAAATCGGGTCCGTAACACCAGCCAGTCTACTGGCCTCTAGACTATTCATGAACCAGACATCAGCCCACCTTACTATTGGTGCCAATACATCTAAGCCCCTCAACGCCAACCCAGCCCCACCGTCGATCGACGTCGTTATGCCCAATTCCCTGGCCAGTTTAACACCAGCTTCAATTATGTTTAATCTGCTTGTGGCTAGGTGGAGGTGGTTGACATTGCTAAGGGAGTTAGTGTTTATGTCGACTGGTGCTAATCCAAGGTTAGCACCCCTATACTCAATCATCCTCCTACCCTCATCAGGCCCAATCAGGACAACCACGAGGCCACTCCTCTCTGCGCTAATCCTCTTAACCCACGTAATATCAACCCCCGCATCCTTAAGGTCCTCAAGCAGTGCATCACTGATCATATCGGTTCCGGTTGCGCCAATGAACCTTGAGTGGATGCCTAGCTTAGACGCTTGTACAGCGAAATTAGCGGCTGACCCACCACCACCTATGTAAGCCTCATAGGCTTCAACTGCGCTGTCGCTTTCAGGTAATGCCTGAACCCTGAAGTATACGTCCAGGTTAAGGTTGCCAACTGAGGCTACTGTTGGCTTATCCACGCTTTGGCTGGGTTTAGGCTGGGATAAATGCGTTTGCCGCATTTTTATCTAAGAGAAGGGTTTATAAGTCAGTGCTCTAGGGGTTTACTAGGTGATTAGATGTATCTAAATAAATTGGGAGAGGCTGATGTTGAAGATTTAGTTAAGAACGTTGACTTGAAGTATATACTTAGATGCGTGCTGAAGTTATCATCAACAGACGTTTCAATATACCACACACTACTGAACAATGATGGTAACGATCCATTAACAGTATCCGAGATATCAACCATCGTTAGGAAGTCGAGGAGTACAGTGGAGAAGTCTCTAATGAAGCTTATTCAACTTGGGTTAGTGGGTAGGAGGGCCGTACTGACCAGGAGGGGAGGCTACACGTACGTCTACTACGCACTACCCATTGACCACGTCAAGCAGAGGCTGCTTCAACTAGTGGCTTCGTATTACAACATTGCTAGGGAGCTCATTGAGTCAACGACACCGTTATCGATGGTTAAGTCGATAGAGGAGTCGGGGTTAAGTGGTGAGTGAGCTAAACAGCCCTTAACCTCAAACAACACCCCTTATTCTTGGGTCCACTAACCCATATGTTAAGTCAGCTATGAAGTTACCCACTATTACTGATATTATTATGACTAGGAACGCCCCCACGGTTGTCATGTAGTCTGAGGTGCCTGCAGTTACGTTAATTAAGTACCCTAACCCAGGGATACCAAACATGGACTCTATGAATATGCTGTTACCGAATAATATGCCGTACGAGTAGGCCAGTAGCGTTAACTGGGGTAAAATTGAGTTCTTACCCACGTAGGACGTTAATATTCTCCTTTCACGCAGCCCCCTAGCCCGGGCTGTTAGCACGTAATCCTCGGTGAGGGTCATTGAGGCCAGGCTCCTGGTTATGAAGACCCAATTCGGGAACAGTATGATGTAGTACGAGAATATGGGCAGTATTAAATGCTTCATAACATCAAAAATGTAAACTATGTTGAAACCTGGTTTAACACCCATGGAGCTTAAGCCGGCTATGGGTAATACCTTAAGGATGACGCCGAAGACTATTATCAAGGTTAGCGCTATCACGTATGACGGTATTGACTGCGTGAACGCGGCTAAGCCATTTATCACAGAGTCTATTATACCCGACTTGGATGCGCTGACGAGGCCAAGCATGTAACCGGTCATGAAGGCTAAGGTGAGTGATATGACGGCTATTATTATAGTCCATGGCGCCGCCAAGGCAATTATCTCGGCAACAGGCGCCCCATAGGTCCTCGACCAGCCTAAATTACCGTGGAGTACCATGGTTAGGAAGCGCAGGTAACTGTTAACTGGGTCCACCACAGGACCTGCCCCGGGCACGGCGTGAATTATGAAGAATGCTATGGCTAAGGCGAAGATTAGCTCGGCGAATAGCGTTAATGTGGTCTTTATCGTCCAAAGTACTGCACCTATAACCCTCTGGGGCAGTTTCCTTTCAAGCTTAGCTAGAATGAGGGCAACGTCAGGTAATTTGTATTTAACGTAATCCATCACACCGATGCTTCCCTCATTAACCTGCTCCCTCCCAATAAGCCTATTAACAGCCTCCAGGAGTAGTCTCCTGTATACCTCATCCCTCCTAGCCCTACTAATGACTCTTATCAAATCCTCCTCAGTAGCCATCCTAGGCACATTGCCGATGACGTTAACCACCTCATCAAGGTCCATAAACCTTAAGGCGGCGCATAGGAGCATGTTGTTAACCTCAGCCTCACCCCTCAAGGCTGCATCAACATATTCAGGTGAGAAGCCTAAATCCCAGGTATCAATACCCTTATCAACAATGTACTTAAGGATTTTTCGCCTTGAATCAGGGTCCACAGAGTACAAGTCAATTAAGTCGCAATCAACCATTACGCGGAGGTGAAGTCATAAACTATTATTTAAACATAACTCCATCTAAGCGTTAGACAGTAATTTAAAATGTTTAATCGCAAAAATGATTCAAGATACCGAGTCCTTGATGTAAAAGATGAGCGCACACCACATTGAAGGGTATGACTTAGCTACTGCCATGAGATTATATTAATTAAGATTCCTCGGAATCTCAATGGGGCCTCATTTATTTAGGTTATCAATGTTTTTAGTGGCTATGGTGTTTGATGTTTCATGGCCCATTGAGCTTTTATTAATTAAACTGCGGCATACCCTCAATAATGATCATTTGCCGTTAGTGACTGGGTAAATTAATCGGGAAGCCACCGGCGGGCATCTAGTTAAGTTATTAACCTAAAACCTAAACTGAAACCCTTATTAACTTTCTAAGGGTTTAACTGGGCGTGCCTAAGGATAAGGATGAGCTTGAGCAGTTTGAGGAGCAAGAGGAAGAGGAGGTTGAGGAGTCCAGTGAGGAGTATATACAGGAGAGTGCAATTACAGCCGAGACACCGACTAACACACCACCCAGCATACTAATTGACGTTACTTATGATGGTAAGGCAGGTAAGGCGCTGCTGAAGTTGTACGACTTCATTAATGATAGAATATATTACTGGTACGATAACACTGGGCATAGGCCATACTTAATAACCGACATACCGCCTGAGGAGGTGGCGAGTAAATATAGGGCTGTTTTCAGGGTTAAGGGCTTTGATCACATGGATGTTGTAAGTAAGTTCGATCCACTGGAGATGAAGCAGAAGACCTACACCATAATTTACGCCAAGGATCCATTATCAATAGGCGGTGGTAGGGAGTCTATTAGGGACCTGCTCCCTAGGAGCTGGGAGGCTAGGATAAAGTACCACCTATCCTACATCTACGATAATGGACTCATCCCAGGCATGTTCTACAGGGTTGAGAATGGTAAGTTAACACGGGTTGGGGTTGAGGTGCCTGGTGACATCAGGAAGCTTGGTGAGGAGTTGTACGCAGGTGATGACGAATACCTGGGTGCATTTAGGGAGTGGCTGCCCCTATTCCAAGCCCCAGTGCCACCATTGAAGAGGGTTGCCGTGGATATTGAGGTCTACACCCCCCAGGAGAATAAGATACCTAACCCCAGGGAGGCCATGTATGAGATAATAGCCATTGGCCTAGCTGGGAGTGATGGACTTAAGAGGGTTCTACTACTCAGAAGGCCTGGAATGGAGATGAACCCTGACGAGGTTGGGATGCTATTGAGCAGTGACGTTGAGTTAATGTTCTTCGACAGTGAGAGGGACCTACTCAAGGAGTTCTTCAAGGAGATAATGGCCTACCCAATCCTGGTAACCTTCAACGGTGACTCATTCGACTTAACCTACATATACAATAGGGCTCTTAAGTTAGGCTTCAGGAAGGAGGAGTTGCCCATAGTCCTGACTAGGGATGGAGAGGCTAGGTACGTGCTTGGGGTTCACATTGACCTATACAAATTCTTCAGCATTAGGGCTGTTGAGGTCTACGCCTTCGGTGGTAAGTACTCAGGTGGCGAGAAGACCCTTGACGCAATAGCCAGTGCCCTGCTGGGCATTTCAAAGGTTGAGAGGGAGAAGCCCATAGGCGAGCTAAGCTACATTGAACTGGCTAACTACAACTTCAGGGATGCCCTACTCACACTGTACCTCACAACATTCAACAATGAGTTAACCATGAAGTTGATTGTACTCTTAGCCAGGATATCAAAGACGCCGCTGAACGATGTTTCAAGGTACCAGGTATCGGCTTGGATTAGGAACATGGTTTACTTCGAGCACAGGAGGAGGGGTTGGTTAATACCAAACAAGGAGGATGTGATAAACGCTAAGGGTGGCGTCACCACCAAGGCTCTGATAAAGAACAAGAAGTACGCGGGTGCCATAGTCATAGAGCCCGTGGCCGGCATATACCCAAGCGTCTACGTACTGGACTTCGCAAGCCTATACCCATCTATAATAAAGAGGTGGAACCTATCCTACGAAACGGTCAGGTGCCCTGATGAGAAACAGGCCAATGACCCAGGAAACAAGCCAGTCCCCAACTTACCGCACTGGGTTTGCACAAACATGAGGGGGTTAACGTCACTGCTGGTTGGCCTGCTGAGGGATATGAGGGTTTACGTCTATAAGAGGTTAGCTAAGAGCGAGAAGGATCCCCAACAGAAGGACTACTACAATGTAGTTCAAGCGGCGTTGAAAGTCTTCATAAACGCATCATATGGCGTATTCGGTGCCGAGATTTTCCCACTCTACTGCCCACCATTGGCTGAGTTGGTGACGGCGTTGGGTAGGTTAGCCATAACCAAGACCATAGTGAAGGCCCTCGACCTAGGCTTAACCCCGATCTACGGTGACACAGATAGCCTCTTCCTATACAACCCCGATATGGGTAAGTTGGAGGAGTTGGTGAATTGGGTTAAGGAGGAGCTGGGCATTGACATCGAGTTGGATAAGGCCTATAGGATACTTGCCCTAAGTGGTAGGAAGAAGAACTACGCCGGTATACTACAGGATGGTTCAGTGGACATGAAGGGGCTTGTCGGCAAGAAGAGGAACACACCTGACATAGCCAAGGAAGCCGTTAAGGACGTCGTCCACCTGTTCAGCACCATAGGTGGCATAGGTGACGTTGAGAAGGTTACTGAGGCGATTAAGGATCGCGTTAAGGAGTATTACCTAATGATTAGGAATAAGGATGTTCCACTGGATAAGTTAGCCATAAAGATGGCTGTGAATAAGCCCATAAGCGACTACACCAAGAACACCCCACAACACGTTAAGGCAGCTGAGCTACTTAGCAAATACGGCGTCAAGGTCGGGCCAGGGGACATAATATTCTTCGTTAAGACCAGCACGAAGGAGGGTGTTAAGCCAGTTCAACTTGCCAGGATCGACGAGATAGATGTTGACAAGTACGTTGAGTACCTAAGGACATCACTAGAGCAGATACTGGACGCATTGGGCATATCCTTTGAAAACATAGTGGGCTCAAGACTCATGTAACAGGAAGGTAACTTTTAAATCCAGTATCAACTAACCTCAGGTATGGAATACGTTAGTTTAGGTAGAACTGGGTTAAAGATAATGACCTCCTCCCTGCCTTTGTTGGGCGAGGGTTAATCTTGGGGGTCTTGGTTGTTACCCCACTTATTACGGGGTTACTAAACATCCTAATAAGGTTGGACTTGATAAAATACTTCACTCCACCTGCCCTAAAGGGTGAGGCTTTGACCTTGGTCAACGTAGTCCCCCCCTGGGAAAAGTGAATTAGCCGCACGTTACTAATCCCTAACACCCTCTTTAAGGCTATGGCCTGCCTAATATCATCAAGGCCTTAGGTTGACAACGGTCAAGTTTCGTTGTTTTGTGTTGTTTCTTGGTTGGTTTAAAGTTTTAGTCTTTTGGTTGGTATTTTTGTTTCTGGTTACTTTTTAATTCCCCCTTGTTCCTACAGTCTTAGTGCCTAGGGTGGTGCCTTTTTCTTCCTTGGATGAGCCGGTGGGGCGATACCCCACCCTTTTCACTACCCTAGGCACACCTTCCTCCTCCACTCCTAAACTAAAGGGGAGTAGGAAATTGAGAGATGAAAATATGCGCACGGTTAGGCTTAGGCTACTGCCTAATGGCTCTCAAGAGAGGAGGCTAAGAAGAATCGCTGATGCTGCTGCTAGGCTTTGGAATGAGTTGAATTATGTTAGGCTTGTGCAGTTTAGGGTAAGTGGCAAAATAGACTTCAAAGGAACGGAGCATGAATTTTACCATAGGTATAAGAGTGTGTTGGGTGTGAATGCTGGGCAAGTCATAAGGTTGAATAACAGTGCCTGGAAATCATACTTCGAAACGCTTAGGCTTTACAAGCAAGGCAAACTACCGAGGTTTTACGGTAAGCCCTCACCACCAGGCTTCTGGAAGGACAAGCTACTAGGCAAGAGGGCTTTGAGGATTCTGGTTAGGAATGATAGGTACTACATTGAGCCAATCAATGGTGGGGAGGGCTATTTAGTCCTCAAGGACTGGAATTTAAGGGTTAGGTATGCTGGGAAGATAAAGTGGGCTGGTAAGCAGGGTACACTAATAATAAAGTATGAGGATAACAGATGGTTCGCATACGTACCCATAGAGGTTGGTTCTAAACCAGTGAAAACCAATCCAAAGGGTTACGTGAAGGGCATTTACGAGAAGGTGCAAATTGAGAATCTTAAGGGCAGTAATAAGGCATTCATAGACATCGGCTTAAACAACTTGTTTGCCGTGGTGTTTAGCCACACCGATACGGCAATACTAATCAAGGGCTCAACCATTAAGGCTGAGTACTACTGGTGGAAGAGGGAAATAGGCACCTACCAATCGATTAGGGATTGGCTCAAAAACCACGGTTTCGAGTCCTGGCGTAAATATCACATGTTTTACCTTCATGCTGAATACAAGCAACACGAGAGGCTAAGGCACTACTACAGGACAGCAATCAGATTCCTAGCGAGGATAATGCATGAAATGGGTGTTGATGAGGTATTCATCGGATACCCCTATTTAGTGAATCAAGATAATGGTAACGAGTTCAACACCAATGTTTGGTGGTTTAATAAAATCGTTAATTGGCTTAAGGATGTACTGCAAGAGTACGGCATAAGGCTCAACGTGGTTAATGAATACGGGACTAGTAAACAATGCTCAATATGCAGCATGAAGCATGAAAGTGGCAGAGTCAAGAGGGGACTATACGTATGCGAATCAACTGAGATCAAAATCAACGCCGACCTAAACGCAGCAAGAAACATAGCAAAAAGAATCGGTTACAACACCCCAATACCGAGAAAAATACTCAGCTACATAGTCACTACCAACGGGGTGAAACCATTAACCCCCATGGAGGGGGTAACTGTCGAGACCCCCCAAGATTAACCCTACCTCCCCGAGGTAGGGAAGGGGGTCATTAAGGCAAGTGATTCGTTGAAAATTAAGTTATGTTAACTTCTAGTAGCGATGTAATGTAGTCGCCTTAATGGATGGTTTCTTAAACGCAATCCTTTGTATCTTAATCTGGATAAAGCTTATATATTCACCCTGTGAAGGTGACTTGTGTCATTGCTTAACGTTGAGGAGCTTGAGAAGAAGTTGGCAGAACTGAACACCAGGTTGAATGAGATAAACGGCGAGATAAGTAACGCCTATAATGAGCTTAATGAGCTTAAGAAGAAGTTGAATGAGAAGAGGAGTCAATTATCTGCAATTATAAACCAGTTGAATGGTAAGAGGGGTGAGTTGAATGAGTTGAAGGGTAGGGTTAGGGAGCTGGTTGAGAAGAGGAATAGCATCATTGATCACCTTAAGAGGAGTAAGGCCGAGAAGGATGAGGTCACGAAGAGGATTACGCAGTTAAGGGATAGGTTGAAGAACCTTAGGGAGCTTTTAAGGGAACTTGAGGCGACTGGGGGTAGGGTTCAGGATAAGGATAAGTTAAAGGTGCTCATAGAGAAGCTCGAGTTTGAGCACGACACGTCACCCTCGGATTTAAAGAGGGAGATGGAGTTCTATAAGACCATTGTTGAGCTTGGTAAGAACCTTGAGAGGGCTGAGACACTGGATGAGTTAAGGGGGCACATAGCGGACACAGCCAGGGAGCTTGAGGAATTGGTTAAGAAGCGGGCGGAGTTGGTCAATGACCTTAAGGCAACCTACGAGGGTAGTTACAAGCCCATAAAGGACGAGTTGGCGGCGTTGAAAGGTAAGATTAATGAGGTTAGGAATGCCATAGGGGAGTTGAAGAAGAGGAGGGATGAATTGAAGGCTGAGAGGGATGAATTGAAGAGGCAGATTCTAGCCATCTACGCTAGGATTAAGGAGCTTAAGGAGTCCAAGAGACAGGTGATTGATGAGATAAATAAGAATAGGCTACTTCTCGTCGCAGCCAGGAAATCAGCCCTAGCTGCAGAGCGCAGGAGGAGTGAGGAGGCTGTTAAGAGTGAGTTGAAGAGGAAGGCCATGGAGGCCCTCCAGAAGCTTGAGAGGGGCGAGAGGGTTAGCCTAGACGAGTTAATGGGGCTTGAGGACTCTGAGGACGGTACACATGAGTAGTGGGCAGGTTGAAGCCGCCATTAGGTTCAAGCCCTCTGCCAACTTAGACGTGATGTATAGGGTTTTCAAGGCTATGGAGCCTGAGTTCAGGTTCAGGAGGGGTTCGGTCACTGTTAAAACAGAGGGTGGCCACCTAACCTTAATCATAAAAGCCAGTGATGTAAGTAGCGCCAGGAGCCTAATAAACAGCGTTCTTAAGCACGTCTACCTACTCCTCAACCTTCAACACTATACTTAACCCCATTCTCATCAAGCACCTTAACGTCAATCCTCCTCACGTTAATTAAAGCAGATCCATCACTAATCATCATTAGTGAAGCCCTGTGCCCAAGCACACTATTAACCTTATCCAGGTACTCTAGGTTCAACCTTACTGTTACGTAGTCCTTAAGCTCCTGGGCGACCCTACTCTTCAGTGAGTCTAGGCCAATGTTGTTCTTAGCCGATATGAATAGTGGGGTGCTTAGGTTAAATTCTGATGCTAAATTGGCTAAGGTTGAGTATTCGTTAACCTGGTCAATCTTATTGAAGACTGGGATAACCTTACTCATGGGTACCCCAATGTTGTTTAATATGGTCACTGAGCTGCTCAACTTCCTACGTACCTCTGGTAATGGGTCACTTGAGTCTATTAGCAGCAGTATTAGGTCGGCGTAGGCTATCTCCCTTATGGTTGAGTAGAAGGATTCAATGAGCACAGGTGGCAGGTCGTCTATGAACCCCACTGTGTCAGTCACCACGGCGTACTTACCGTTGAAGTTAACTAACCTTGAGTAGGTTGATAATGTTGCAAAGGCCTTACCGTCAATGTACTTACCTTCCCCAGTCAGCCTATTGAAGAGCGTGGTCTTACCTGCCATTGTGTAGCCTGTTAGTACGACCTCGGGTATTCCCTTATCCCTCCTCTTAACAATGTGCACATCCCTCATTGCCTTTATTGCCTGAAGCCTCCTCCTTATTGAGGCTATCTGCCTAAGCGCATGCTTATAGTACGTCTCGGCTCCATACTCACCTAGGCCGTGGAAGCCTATCTGCTCACCCCTCTTACTTAGCCTAATGTACTCCTTAATCATCGGTAGTGTATACCTCAACTCAGCTAGCCTTATCTGAAGCTTAGCCTCCGCATCACCAGCCCTACTATCGAATATCTCAAGTATCAACTTAACCCTATCCATTACGTTAATGCCCAATTCCCTGGACAGGTTGAAGGATTGACTTGGCTTAAGTTGATGATACGCTATCAGGTAGCCGACGCCATCGTTAATAAGCCCCTTAATCTCCCTAAGCTTACCCGCACCAACGTAGAACCTTGAATCTGGTGCCCTCCTCTGAACCACGACGTCCTTAATGCTGTACCCTGCAACCTCAGCAAGCATCCTGAACTCATCAACCTTGCTCCTAACTGGGTTTGGGTCAACGTAAACCAATATGGCTACCTTACCCATATTAAGTTAACGTTAGTTAGGTTGCTAACCAGCTTTAATTTATTTTCGCGAATTTATTTTCGCGCACCACCTACCTTAGGCTTAGGTCTAGGTATATTGAGTTCAGGATCTTCGCCAGGTTCTTCGACGTAACCCAGGTTAAGACCTCTATGTAGGCCTCGGCTGGTGTCCCACTCCTCAAAGTGACGTTGAACGTGTTGGCGAGTAGCTTAACGTGCTGTGTGCATTGCCTAAGCATTGGGCATTTTATGCAGTTTGGTATTGGCCTAACGCCGTTTATTATTATGAAGCCCGTCTTCTCATCCACGAAGGCCCCCTTCCCATTAACCAGCCTAATGCTCAATGAGCCGGGTCCCCCATCCTCAACCTCGTAGACTAGGTAAACTGGGGCTGAGAAGACTAGGCCAAACTCCCCCCTCTCAATCCACCCATACTTGGCTAGGACTGAGATGTGCTTGTAAAGCGTTGACTTAGGTAACTTAAGCTTCTGCCTAATCACAGGTGGCCTTGAAACACCGAAGGCTATTAACTTGAGTATGCTTAACCTACCTGGGTCGAGGGCCTTCTCAAAGGCGTCAGCGCTCATTAACCTCACCTTACCCCTCTTAAAGGTATGAGGCCTTATAGGGAACCTTATAACCACATCCTCATCAAGCTCATTAAGTAGACTCATGTCGGTAAATGACGCTGCAGCCACTTTAAGCAGCTTAATCACGCCCCTTTTAAACACTACCCACGTTACTTTGGCTAATGCAGCAGTGGGAATAGGGGTATGGATTCAACGACGCCATTGATCCCAACCAGTATGACGGAATTACCGGTGGCAAGAATGTTACCAGCTCCTGGTACCACGGGCGTCTGAACCTCCTTGATTAAGCTGCCGTTAATTGTAAGCACGAATAGCTCACCCTCCCTATTCTGAATAAGCACATACCTACCGTAAACCACCACGGCGTTGCTTAGCGTTGGCCCAGTTCTAAAAGTCCATAGAACATGACCATTACTAACGTTGACTGCGTAGAGTAGGCCAACGGGTGAATCATGGAGAACTATACCGCTGTAAATCACTACTGGTGGCGCCTCCAGGTTGGGTGTTACCTTTGATAAGCCCTCATTGAGCACCCAGAGTGTTTCACCATCAGTGGCGTTGAGGGCTATTAACATGACGCTCATAGTATCGTTAGCGTAATGCACCGTGAACGACGTTACAACAATACCCCTATAATACGCTGGTGATGAATCATCTAAACCACCCATGTTATTGTACGACCCATATAGGTAATCGCTCCAAATGACATTACCATTAGTCGCATTAATAGCCCAAAAGGTTGTGGCTGTGCCGAAGTAGACTACGTCATTAACCAGGAGCAGTGAGGACATGCTGTCATATGAACCTAATTCATCAACCCAAATGGGCTTGCCATTAGTGATGTTCAGTGCAAAGGCATCACCACTGCCATCAGACTCAATTACAAGGCCCCTGTAGTAGGCAGGTGTTGGCATGTCCTCACCTATGGTTGTGTAATTCCATAGCACATTACCATTTGTGACGTTCAAAGCGGCAATGTAATTAACGCCAGTTCCCCTATAGGTCGGCGTCAACACATTGTTACCTAGGCCAATTATCAATATGCCATTGACTATTATAGGTTGTGTCATTATTTGGTTCGGGAAGACCTTGCACCAGGCTAGGTTGCCATTGGTTAGGTTTAGGGCACATACACTACCTATGTTGTATGGAAAACTTGAAATGGAGAAGTTGTATGGCCCAGATGTGGTTACTATGAGCAAGTCGTCGTATATCCCAGGCGGCACCACAACACCCCAGGTTAGGTTAACTATGAAGTAGCCTGTCCTAGTGGGCACCACGTAGTTATGGTTGGGGTTGCCCTCGAACATCACAGTGTTCCTCCTGTAATTACCCGTGCCCTCAGGTATTGACTGAACCAGCTGAGGTAGGGTGAATGATGGGTATTGGTTAGTTAATGTCAAGTTGCCGTTTGCCTGCAGGGTGTACGTTATGGTTATTGTCTTAGTCACTGTACTTGTTATGGTTATATGGTTAACCGGCTTAATGAAGGTACTGTTGGGCACCAGCACCGCCAGTGACACCACCAATGCGAGTACAGTAACCGTTATCGATAACCGATACTTATCCATGATGAGGACCCGGATGTTCATGTATTTAAATCTTCCTCACCGTGTATAAACACTGGAAGCAGCTCCTTGAGGTAAAGTTTAATAAGCATTAGCGCATGATGCGTTTTCAGTGACCTCAATGGAAATGGAGTGAGGTGGGTTGTTGGTTCAGCCTGGCCGTACATATACGCAGTCCCGCATCTAGGTAACCTGGTGGGTTCACTGCTGTCGGCTGATGTATTCGCCAGGTACCTTAAGTTAAGGGGTTATGAAGTGGTCTACGTAACGGGCAGTGATGAGCATGGCACACCCATTGAGGTTGAGGCTATTAAGCTGGGTATTGAACCTAGGCTACTGACCGATAGGATGCATGAGGTGATTAAGAAACTCCTTAAACTATGGGGTATTGAACCCGACAACTACACTAGGACTGAGTCGGAGGTTCATAAGCAGTACGTTAGGGACACCTTCACTAAGATATATAAAAACGGCTACATATTCACGAGGGATGATGAACTACCCTACTGCCCAAGGGATAAGATATTCCTACCCGACAGGTTCGTGATTGGCACATGCCCATACTGCGGCTACCCCTACGCCAGGGGTGATCAATGTGAGAACTGCGGTAGGTTGCTTGAACCCAGGCTACTGATCAACCCCAGGTGCGCCATATGTGGCTCAACCCCGGAGTGGAGGGTGACTAGGCACTGGTACCTTGATCTGAGGCGCCTTGAGGAGAGGATTAAGAGGTACATTGAGGGTAACGGCGCCTTACCGGACAATGCGAGGCAGATGAGCCTAGGCATGCTTAAGGAGGGTTTGAGGCCGAGGGCCATAACCAGGGATAATAAGTGGGGTATACCGGCCCCATTCCCAGGGGCTGAGGGTAAGACAATATACGTCTGGTTTGAGGCCGTCCTAGGCTACGTGTCAGCCACCATAGAGTACTTCAAGGGTGTTGGTAAGGAGGATGAGTGGAGGCGCTTCTGGTTTGATAAGGGCACTAGGGTGGTGTTCTTCATAGGGAAGGATAACATACCGTTCCACACAATAATATTCCCAGCCCTATTAATGGCCACGGGTGAGGATTACGTTATGCCGTGGACAGTCTCCTCAACGGAGTACTTAATTTTCGAGGGGAGGAAGTTCTCGAAGAGCCAGAGGATTGGGGTTTGGGCTGATGAGGCCATAGCCCTCCTCCCAGCCGACTACTGGAGGTTCTACCTAATTTACAATAGGCCCGAGCAGAGGGACAGCAACTTCACCTGGGACTCATTCCTAGACGTGGTTAACTCCATAATGAACGACACAATAGGCAACTTCATACACAGGGTCTTGACACTGGCCAGCAGGAGGTGGGGTACTGTACCCAGTGGCGTGAAGCTGAGTGAGCAGGACCAGGAGGTGTATGGTAAGGTCCTTGATGTGATGAGTAAGGTTGAGGAGAATTACGAGGCCATTAGGCTTAAGGATGCGGTAGCCCAGTCAATAGAAATAGCCAGGCTGGGTAACAGGTACCTTAACGAGAAGCAGCCCTGGAGGCTAAGCGATGCCGAGTTTAACAGCTCGCTCTACATGCTGCTGAGCGCCGTTAAGGCCCTGTCAGTGGCCCTAGCCCCCGTAATACCATTCAGCGTCAGTAGCCTCTGGAGGATGATGGGGTATAGTGGTGGGTTAAGGTGGGATGACGCCAAGAGGCCCATTGAGGAAGGGTTAAGACTAGGTGAACCAAAGCCGCTCTTCAGGAAGATAAGCAGGGAGGAGCTTAACAGCATGCTTAAGAGGCTTGACGAGATAAGGGACCTTAAGGACAGGGGTAAGTACCCGTGGGAGCAGGTTTACCTACCAGAGGGTTAAGCCTGGGCGCTTAAATCAACCATTAATGGTGATGAATGTTTATTAACCCCTAAACCCGCTTAAGGGCGTTATGTCCAATCAACAGGAGGGTGGGGAGATAGGGCCAGTTGAGGCCAGCATACTCCTAACGTTAATTAGGCTTAACGGGAAGTGCCTACAAAAGGACCTGTGGAAGATGGCTGGGACCAACAGCAAGGTTGGCATACCAGCCCTAAACAAGTTGATTAAAATGGGGCTTGTCACTAAGAGGAGGGTTAGTGAGAAGGTTTACGAGATTAAGTTAACCAGGAAGGGTCTGAGGGAGGCTAAGAGACTTGAGGCCAAGGCAAGCGTAATACCTGAGGTCGACCTAAACCTACTGGCCACGATACCCTGCTTCTACTGCCCATACATAACATCATGCGGCGTTGGCCACGAGAACTCACCAGAGACCTGCGAGATGCTAGGCAGTTGGTTATACAACCTAGCCAAGTTGAAGGACATGGTTAACTTGGAGGCGCAGTAAAAGGGTGGATGCATGTGGATATCAACCAGCGGTTACTCATCATTAAGGTAAAGTTTAAAAAATAAGCATGTAGCGTTGCGTGATGCCCACCTTCAAGCTTGTTTTAAGCGACCCAAGGAGTGGTAGGGCCAGGCAACTTGAGGTTAAGGATGAGGTGGCGCAGAGGCTCATTGGGCTAAGGATAGGTGAGGTTTTTGACGCCCAACTGCTGAGCGGCGTAATAGACCTACCCCAGGGCTTCAGGGTGAGGGTAACCGGCGGTACAGGCTATGATGGGGCGCCCATGCACCCTGGTGTCGAGGGGCCGGTTAAGAGGTATGCGCTTCTCTCAGGTAGGCCTGGGTTTAGGCCCAGTAGGGGTGGTGAAAGGAGGAGGAAGTTGATTAGGGGTAACACTATCAGTGACCAGACTGTTCAAATAAACGCAGTCCTAGTCTACCCTGAGGGTTGGGATAAAGGGCCAGTCATACAGGCTGGTGAGACTAAGCAAGCCGAGGCTAAGGCTGAGGAGAAGGCTGAGGCCGCTTAACCACTAGCCTCATTCACTAACTCCACTATTTTACTGTAGTTTAATGCATTTATGCCCATTAAGTAGCCTGTTAATGTCCCGTTTCCACGGGATATTATAACCATTGGGAGTATTGAAGCTACTGACCCACTGTTCAACGCCTTAATGACAGTAGTCGCATTGAGTATGCCCAGGGCCTGTGTGGAGTTGAATAGGCCTATGGGTATCTGGGACCCATAGCTTAACCATGAGGCAGTGGCCAAGTAGACACCGGGTGGTGCCGTGCAGTTCAGGGTCTCCATGCTGAAGTATACATTAGTCCACTGGGGTGGTGTAATGAATTGGAAGCCAACGGATGGTGCATTAAGGAGCACAAGAATAACGCTTGAGGACTTGGTTAAATTGTAAAGTAGGCTGTACGGAATAGTGCATTGGGTGGTTGGGGCAATGGTTATGAACACTGTGACCGGCTTAGTCCCATTGAAGACCAGGGGATTCATGAGTGATGGGGTTGTTGAGTAGGAGGTTATGTTAACCAGTGATACGCCTATCAGTGAGAAGACGTTGAACTTAGCCGTGGGTTGCTTGTAAAGTAGGGTTGGGCCTATGTAGGCGATTATGAACCCAACCTCAGCTATTGCAATAGCCACTATGGCAGTTATGAAGAGCCTCCTCTTCTTCCTACTAGCCCTACTCCTCCTTGACATGAGCAAACGGTGAACCGGGAATTAATAAGCATTATTCACACCAGTGGGTCTCAATCCAACTAGGGGGGTTAATCAGGATTAGCCATACCACTCAACGTGAATGCATAACCGGCTTAGTGCGTTGTGCAGTGCGCTTTAGCCTTAAATGTTGTTAATATTTAGCAAAATATCTATGAATATATATTATAGGTCTTTTGATTAAGTTCAAATAGATTACGCTTAATCACTAGGCGCTTAATGTTTAAAAATTGCAGAGAATTGCGTCTTAAGATGGGAATTTCTGAATTGGCTGAGCAGGGTAATGGGGCTAATGGCCCCAGGGTACTTAGGTTATTTAGGTATTTAACTAACATTAACTGTGATTTGGATGCGGGTAGGCTTAAGGAGATTGTTGGTTCACTGTTGAACTTAACCTACGCGGTTGCTGATGATGAGGCTAAGCTTAATGATGAAGTCGTCTTCAGGTTCCAGTATGCACTGCACCTAACCCTAGCCATACTGAGTTCAGCTGAGGATGGTTGCCTAACGCCCAGCTGCATCAGTAAGCTAGTTAATGTACTGCGTAGGGTTGGTGAACTGGCAAGTAAATGCGTAGATGAGTGCAGTGAAATAGTGCTTATTAATGAGGAGCTTAGGAGCATGTATGAGCATGAGCAGTCTTGCTCATCATACTGGAGGTTTTAACCCAGCCTAATATCATAAAGCTCCTTGGCCATTTGGGGGTTTCTCATTAACGCCGTACCCACCAGTAGTGCATTAGCCCCCTCCCTGGCCAGTAATTCGGCGGTGCCCCTATCCCTAACCCCGCTCTCGGCAACTATAACAACCCCCTTACCCCTAATTGCCCTAATCACCTCAAGGCTCCTCTCATGGGATATGGCTAAGTTGTCCAGGTCCCTTGAGTTAACGCCAATAATGCAATTGGGGTAGTCCTCAGCCACCTTAACGGCATCCTCAACGTTATCAACCTCAATCAGGGGTTCAAGCCCCCTACGCCTAATGGCATCAACAACCTCACCCACGTCACCATTAAGAAGCCTATATATCACGAGGACCGCACTTGCACCATTGGCGTAGGCCTCATCAACCTGGCTTTCACTAATCACGAAGTCCTTGTAGAGCACGGGCTTATTAAAAAGCGCAGCCACCCTGACGAATACTGGATGGCCCATGAAGAAGAATGGCTCCGTCAATACACTGAACCCCGTTGCGTAAGGTGAGACTTGGCTGAAGTAGCTGTAGGGGTCTAGGTCAACCCTAATCACGCCACTGGGGCTGGCTCTCTTATACTCAGCTATTAAGGCTGCGTAACCCTCACTGTTCCTAGCCTCAATAGCCCTCATCAGGCTTAATGCCCCAGCAATCCGACTACTCATCAACTTAACCCTAAGCTCAGTAATCCTCCTAACCTCACTTAGAAAACCCACAATTTAGCTTAAGGAGCCCCATTTTTAAACACTACAACCTGTACCACAACTAGCTAAAAACCGTGAAGACGCAAAGATATCTATAGTGTGGAGCATAAGCGTCACCGTGTTGATGGTGCCCCGGCCGGGATTTGAACCCGGGTCACGGGCTCGAGAGGCCCGCCTTAGGGTGGGTGAACCCACTATCCTTGTCCGGGCTAAACGACCGGGGCCTATGGGCTGTCCTTAACTTAAGCCTTTTTAGCTTTTCCGTTTGGAATTTGTTTTGGGGTTGTTTGGGTGGGTGTGGTGTGTTGGTGTTTCCGTGGATGCTGTTGTGGTTAACTTGGGTTGAATAGTGTGTTGGTTGTGTTCTGTTGTTGCCTATTTAAGGCTTGTACGTATGCCTTTGGGACTAGGTTTATGTGTAGGTAAATGTAGCCTGGTGGGAAGACACCGCCCATTGGGATTAGGTTTAGTGATAGCTTTATTAACCCCTGCTCTGCTGAGGTATTCAGTAGTCCCGATAAAGCGGGGTAACCTCCAAGACCCCAAGAAACCCCCACCCCTTAAGGGCGGGGAAGGGGTCAGACGCCTATTATGCCTATCCTGGTTCCGTTTGGTGCTATGATGTTGAAGCCGAATACGT
>NZ_LCTF01000034.1 GCF_001663375.1 Caldivirga sp. MU80 | reverse complement strand
TTGATTTCCCACTCCTACCCTTCGATTTAGGAGTGGAGGAGGAAGGTGTGCCTGGGTTGGTGGTAAGGGTGGGGTATCGACCCACCGGCTCATCCAAGGAAGAAAAAGGCACCACCCCAGGCACTAAGACTGTAAGAACAAGGGGGAATTAAAGGGTAACCAGAAGCAAAAATACCAACCAAAAGACTAAAACTTTAAACAAACTCAACCACCAACAAACACCACCATAAAAGGCAAGACTTGTCATGTGGTGTCAAGCTATTCCACCACCAATAACCTCACACCGATTGTTACATGACAACAGTCAAGCCTAGCCCTTCTAGGGGCTGGGTAACTCCACTGCGTGAGGTCTCATGGTGGTGGATTTATAACCAACACTAGGCAGGATGTTCAGTAGCCCGCAGTAAAGGCAGGTAAACCCCCAAGATCTCAGGAAATCCCCACCCCAAAGGGCAGGGAGGATCAGATCTCTCGATGAATACACGTAGTTTTTACTCATGCTACTGAAGGCGCTTATTAGCCACGGTTAGAGTCTCGATTTACTTAGATGAATGAAGTTCCCTAGACTGTGGCCCATGAAGTCAACCGGCATGAACTAGGTGAGAAAACACTAATGATCAGGTGTTGATAGGGAAAGCATTAAAAAGCATTCACCCGTGAGTTGGCTTGATAAATGTGGGTGAGGTTAACCTCCAAACACTGCTAATGGATATTGTGGCTAAGGTTACCCCGATCATCATCGAGAAGTCTAAGGATCCATCCTACAAGAGGATCATGAAGTCCGGGGTGGGTGACGTGACCAGGGGTATTGATTGGGTGACTGAGGGGGCTATTATCGATAAGATTAAGGCTGAGGGGCTAAGGGCAATTGTGATCACCGAGGAGAGGGGGGTGGTTAAGGTTGGTGATGGTGAACCTGAGTACTTATTCATAGTGGATCCGATCGATGGTTCCCTAAACTTCGTCCTAGACGTACCCTTCTACTCAGTATCCATAGCTGTTGCTAGGTATAAGGATAACTTAACGTTGTCCGACATTAAGGCTGGGGTTATCCACCACGTAAGCACAGGGGTAACCTACTACGCCGAGAGGGATAAGGGGGCCTTCATAAATGGTGAACCAGCCTCATTCGACTCAAGTATCCTTGATAAGCCAGTGGCGTCAATATACGTTGAACCAACGGTAGATGTTAATGTACTTAAAGGCTTGGCTGAACTATACAGGAGCCTCGGCGGCTTTAAAATTAGGAGCCTTGGTGCAGCCAGCCTTGAGATAACCATGGCGGCCTTAGGTAAACTCCTCTTCTTCCTAGACGTCAGGAATAGGCTGAGACTGTATGACATAGCGGCGGCCTACGTCATAGCTAAGGAGCTTAAGTCACTAATCATGACCACTAATGGGCGTAGCATAGGTGAGGTGCCGATTAATGAGCAGCCCAGGGTGAGTCTACTGGTAACCAGAAGTAGAAGGGTTGCTGAGATCCTTGCAAACTTCTTAAGACTAAATTAACACCTAGTGAGAAAAATTTTAAACTCCCTTAAAATTAAGGATACCATAAGGGATTGTTGATGAATATTAGTATTAATGAGGTTAAGAGGATTTACAAACCTAAGATTAAACCCATAGAGTGGAGGGATGGCAAATTGGTAATACTTGACCAATCCAAGGTACCCTTCGAGACGACGTACGTTGAACTTCACACGCCCGAGGAGGTTGCAGACGCCATAAGGACCATGAAGGTTAGGGGGGCGCCTGCGATAGGGATAACCGCAGCCTACGGTATGCTACTTGGCCTATTAGGCAACATGACCAGGATCAGTAACCTAGACGACGCCCTGAGGGCACTTGAGCACGCCAAGAGCGTCATGGACCCAGCTAGGCCAACTGCGGTTAACCTAACCTGGGCGACAGGCAGAATGCTTAACAGGGCTAGGTTAAGCATAAGTAATGGTGAGGCTAGGAGCGTTAGGCAATTGGTAGATGTGCTTAAGGCTGAGGCGGACTCAATATTCAACGAGGAGTATGAGGCGGAAATAGCCATGGGTCTCCACGGCCTTAAGAAGCTTAACAACGGCGACGTGGTGATGACCCAATGCAACGCAGGTGGATTAGCCACAGGGACAGGCCTAGGCACAGCCTTAGCCCCGGTTAAGCTGGCTAAGGCATTAGGCATGGAGGTCTCCATGATTGTGCCTGAGACTAGGCCATGGCTCCAGGGGGCTAGGTTAACGGTCTACGAACTCGTCATGGAGGGCATAGACACAACCCTAATCACGGATACGGCAGTTGGGCTAGTGATGTACAGGGGCATGGTTAACAGCATCATGGTTGGTGCAGATAGGATTTTAAAGGATGGGCACGTGTTTAATAAGGTGGGTACGTTCAAGGAGGCAGTGATAGCCCACGAACTCGGGATACCGTTCTACGCCCTAGCCCCCTCCTCAAGCTTTGATTTAGTTAATAATGTGAATGATGTTAAGATTGAGGAGAGGGATCCGAGTGAAGTTAAGTTAATCAGGGGGGTTCCGATAACGCTAAGTGACGTTAAGGTGTATAACCCAGTCTTCGACGTAACACCCCCAAAGTACGTTACGGCTATAATAACGGAGAAGGGTATAATATACCCACCCTTCGATAAGAACGTGCCTAAGGTGTTGAATGGGGGTGGTGGCAATGGTTGAAAGTGGCAATATAGAGGAGAAGCTGGCTAAGGCGCTGGTTAAGCTGATAGGCGGCGCCAGGGGCAGGAGGGTTACCATAAAGACGGCCACGCTTGTTAAGCTAGCTGGGCTTGACGAGAAGCACAGGAACATACTTAAGGCAGCTAAGATGCTTAGTAAGCTATCTAAGGAGAGGGTGATTAAGGTTGAGTTTAAGGAGAAGATTTCAAGGGCTAAGTCAATAATGTATGTGGTTGATGACCAAATGGACCTGTGGAGAATATCAAAACTAAACCCAGACGACGCCACTAAGATCATACTTAAGTCCCTGGAGAGGTTTAAGAACAAGGCCAGGTTAACTTAAGGCAGCATGGTTAATAAGGGAAATGAGAGGTTCATAGAGGTGGCTAAGGATATTGAGCTTGGGTACGATGTTTATAGGAGTCTACTCCAGTACATGGATGATGGCGAGATAGGCGCCTACTTCGAAAACGTGAGGAAGCCACCCAGAAGATACTACATCAGGGTTAACACCCTGAAGATAAGCTCAGATGAGCTGTCCAAGAGGTTTAGGGATAAGGGCCTAGTGGCCTATAGGGATGAGGTACTTGAGGAAGCCCTATGGTTCCCAACGGAGGGGCCCAATAGGGTTGAATCCAGCGCCAAGTACATAGTTGCGGATAAGTACGCCGCCGAAAGTGTCTACCTAGGCTCAAACCTATATGGACCTGGCGTACTCTACATGCCCAGTAACATTAATGCCGGGGATGAGGTTAACGTAATATCGCCCAACGGCGAGATAGTGGCGCTTGGAATAGTTAAGGTTGACTCCTCAACCTTTAGGAAGGGGTTTAGGGGCATTGTTGTTGAGGTTATTAAATCCGTATACAGGTTACCTAAGTTGAGGGACCTCGATGAGTGGAGGTTTGGGTTATTCTATGAGCAGTCACTACCGGCGCAGTGGGTTGGTAGGTTAATTGACCCAGGGCTTGGCGAGTTCATAGTTGACATGTGCTCTGCGCCTGGAGGTAAGGCAACCCACGTAGCCCAGTTGTCTGGCAATAGGGCCACCGTGTTGGCTGTGGATAGGAGTTGGGCTAAGGTGAGGCAGGTTGAGTATAATGCAACCAGGCTTGGGGTTAGGCTCCAGACCTACATTGAGGATAGCAGGTTCCTCCCTAACAATCACCCTGAATTAACGGGTAACGTGGATAAGGTGCTCATTGACCCACCCTGCAGCGACGCTGGGGTTAGGCCAAAGCTACACTACAGGTTAACCATGAGGGACGTGGTGAACTACGTGAACTACCAGAGGCAGTTCATCAAAGCCGCGCACGCCTTACTTAAGCCAGGTGGCGTACTGGTTTACTCAACCTGCACACTCCCACCCATGGAGAATGAGGAGAACGTTAAGTGGGCCATTGAGTTGGGTTTCAACGTTGAGTACGTCAACATACCAGCTGGTCAAAGAGCCTTCGACGGATTATCGAGGAGGTTCCATCCACACATACAGGACACCCCAGGCTTCTTCATGGCTAAGTTAACCAAGGTTAAGTAGCATTAGCCTCGGCATGGGGAAGAGTTTTTAATGACGATGCCAGCTAATTAAGGTGTGGATACCCTTTACCTGGTTCAACATGGGAAGGCCTTTGATGAGAAGGTTGACCCTGAGAGGAAGCTAACACCGGAGGGTGTGGCTGAAACCACCCTAGTGGCCTCGTACCTGGCTGGGGTTAGGGTCAGTGTTAATGGGGTTGTGCATAGTGGTAAGGCTAGGGCTCTTCAAACAGCTGAGATATTCGCCAAGTACCTAAACGCCAGGTTCATAAAGGCCATCGACGGCTTAAACCCTAACGATGACCCAGGCATCATCGCCGGTAAGCTTGGTGAGCTCGGCGACGGCGTCATGATTGTCGGCCACCTGCCCCACCTATCCAAGTTAGTTTCACTACTGGTTGTCGGTAACTCCAGTATTCAGGTTGTTAACTTCAGATACTCAGGTGTATTGAAGCTCAGATACCTAGGTGGGGGGTGGGTTATAGACTGGTACATAACCCCCGAGTTGGTTAAGCGCTGAGGAGTCACCTCCTCTTCTTTAATAGGGCTGGGATTGATTTAACCTCCCTATCAGGGTAATCCTCATCCCACTCCCTAATCACCCTAACAGCCTCATTGGCAACCCTACACGCATCCTCAACACCAGCCTCAGCCCTAAACTCATCAGTCTCTCTATTAGCTATAACAGCCATGACTGAACCAGCCCTCAAACCGTAGACGTTGGCTATGGTTAAGAGTGTAGCAGTCTCCATATCAAAGTTGATAATCCTCATGGACCTAAGCACCCCCACAACATCCCTCAGCCAACTCGGCAAGTAACCCCTAAGCCCGGGCCTACCTTGCCCAGTGTAGAAGGTGCTTGTGGTTGCCGTTAAGCCGACGTGGTACCTAACCCCAAGCCCCTCAGCCGCCGTGATCAGGGCATTTAGGGCGTCTGGGTGGGGGACCGCTGGGTAACCTAGAGGAGCGTAATCATTACTTGCACCGTCAAGCCTAAGGGCACCGCTGCTTATCACCAAGTCACCCACCTTAACGCTGGAGAGCAGCGAACCAGTGGTCCCAACCCTAATCATCGTGCCCACGCCCAATGCTGCAAGCTCCTCAATGGCTATTGAGGCCGACGGCCCCCCTACCCCCGTGGAGGTGGCCATCACTGGGACGCCTTTATACGAGCCCACGTAGGTCCTGTACTCCCTCCTCTCAACCTTAACCCTAACCTCATCCCACATGGAGGCTATTAACTCAACCCTATCCGGGTCACCTGGCAGTAGGGCGTATGGTGCAACCTCCCCCGGCCCCAGTGCCAGGTGGTAAACCTTACCATTAACCATTGGCCTAGTGGCCATATATGGGCTGCGGCGGCTAGTTAAATTAAGGTTTATTAGTAAGTTAAGGGGTCTAAAAACAGGTGGTTATGCACAGTAAGAGACCATACCCCCACAATAAGGACATTGCCCAAGCCATATTAAGGGTTATGCGTGAGAAGCCCTATGTTAAACCAATTGACTTCATAAGTGAGGTTAAGAGGGTTCTTGAAAATGAAGGATATTATACTGGATTGGTTAGCGCAAGGAGGATTTGGCGCATTTATGAGGAGTACGCCAGGAGGGGGTGGATGTATGATTACCTAGGCGTGATGGAAAATGATGGAGGTGAGTGAAAAATTAAAATTACGGAATCCGCAATGCCCTAAGGCGCTACATGGGCCTCTAGGGAACCTTAATTACATAACCCAATCATCAACTGGACGCCGGCACCCCATCTACTTTACGGGCTAGTGGTGATTACCTAAGTCTTCAAGTTGATTAACTACCTCACCTTAATCCTCAGCACGTATGTGGATTGCCTCTTGGCGTCGTTAGGCATCTTAACCACAAGTCCCCTCTCATCCCTAGTGAAGTTTAGTTTGCCGTAGCCCAGTAGCTCCACCTCCTCAACCTCACCCTCAAGTAGCCTCAGGTTTGCGCCCAGTGATTGTATCACAGCCTCCTCACCTGGCCAGTCTAGTGCCGCTGCGTATATTGCATTACCCTTCCTGGTGAACCTCCAATCCCTACCAGTGTACCTAACCTTAAGCCACTCAGTCTCCTTAAACTCACCTGTGGGTTGCCTGGTGGGCCCTTCACCGTAGGTTACCCATGGTGTTGAACCGTACACTGCATCACCGTTAACGCTCAGCCACTCACCAACAGTGTTAAGCATCTTAACCTGCTCCTCGGGGATAGTGCCATCAGCCCTAGGTGCAATGTTAAGCAGTAGGTTACCGTTCTTACTGACGATGTCGATAAGGTCATGTATGATGGAGTCAACGGGCCTATACTGGCAATCGTTGGTGAAGCCCCACGTGTTTAGGCAGACTGAGGTATCGGTTTGCCATGGTAGAGGCCTAATGCGGTCTAGCTTACCCCTCTCAACATCAAGCACACCTGCACCCTCGGGCATTGCATTATGCTTATAATTAACCACAACCTCAACACCCCATTGGGAAGCCCTATTGTAGTAGTAGGCCGTGAAGAACCTCAGGTATGGTTCGAAGGATGGGTACTCAACCCACCAATCGAAGTAGAATAGCTGGGGCCTATACTTATCAACGAGTTCAATAGCCCTAAGCAGCCAGTCATTAAGAAAGGCCTCGTTAGGCGGCTCCACTGGCTCAGGCCACGGGTGACCGGGCACACGCTCCTCCTTAATTGGGGTTGCTGGTCCATAGAGATCACTGTAATTTGGGTCATTAACATCTGAGTTGAATCTTCTACCACCCTCGAAGAACCACCAATGCTCAGCCCTATGATAAGATACCCCGAATATTAACCCCTCATCCCTACATGCCTTAGCTAACTCACCTATAACATCCCTGCCTGGCCCCATCCTCTTGGCATTCCACCTATTTATTGAGCTATCCCACATGGAGAATCCATCATGGTGCTCAGCCACTGGTACAACGTACTTGGCCCCAGCCCTCTTAAATAGGCTACACCACTCATTGGGATCCCACTTATCAGCCGTGAACATGGGTATGAAGTCCTTATAACCAAACCTGTCATGGGGGCCGTAATGCTCGATGTGGTGCTTAAACTCTCTACTACCCTGAATATACATGTTCCTAGGGTACCACTCATTGCAGCAGGCTGGGACCGAGTAAACACCCCAGTGTATGAATATCCCAAACTTAGCGTACCTAAACCAACCGGCAACCCTATAACCCCTAAGGGAATCCCAAGTGGCCTCAAAGGGACCAGAGGGTAACTCCACCGGGAACCTAACCATGATTAAAGTAGCGTTAAAACACTTTAAAAGTATTGAAGAGTTGTTTATCCTAGTTAAAAGTAAATGATAAAATGATAATCACCTTTAAGGTCAAGTTAATTTAAACTCCTTAACAATGGATTCCACATCTTAATCTTAACGCATTAAATAACCGCAGGCAGCCACCTCAAGGCTTTAACCTTTTCAACACGTAATTTCAGGCTAACTTCACGCGAAGTCCGTCCGCATAAACTCGTAGGTTATACTTCATGTAGCAGATATAGGACTGAAACTTAATTAAGTAGGCTGTTAGCAATTTCACACCAAACTACTTAAACAAAACAGTTGCCTGAGCCATCCCATTACCCTGAAGCAGAATCCAATATCACAGTTTTCTGTATTAAATACGCACGATTACTGGTGGACCGGCCGGGACTTGAACCCGGGATCTCCCGCGATCCAGTGCCTAGGCATCGCAAGGCGGGCGTCCTTCCAGGCTAGACTACCGGCCCTGTTTACATTCATGGGCTAATGGGTTATAAGCTTTACTCAATTACCTAAACTGCTCAATACTTAATGCGAATGAGCTATGTGGCGCTCACTAAACACTAATATCTCATGTTACTTAATTTTTAATAGGGCTGTATCCAATGTGCCCTATGGCTGAGGAGCTGATTGATGTGGCTGGTTTGATTAAGAGGATTAGGGAGGGGCCATGCCTTACGTTCAACTGCGACGTGGTTGATGTTAAGGTTAGGCTAGGTGGCAGTGACGTTAAGAGGGGGGTTTCCTCTTTGATGGAGGTTGACTTGGTTAGGGATAGGGCATACTTAACGGTTAGATTTAGGGAGGGTAAACTAAGGCTAATCATTAGGCTTGAGATTAAGGGTAGCGCATCCCTGGGGGAACTTAGGGAACTGTCGAGGAGGGTAACCGAGTTGCTCTCCCAGTTTAACCCACTGGGTTAATTTCGCCTTAGCCTCAGGTTAACTGGGTCAAACACAACCTTGTAGGTATCGCCATCAGTCATGATCCTGCCCCCGTAGTACCTGGAGATCCTAACCATCCTAATGTTGTCGATGCTCATGTATGCGTAAACCCTCGTGGCACCCCTATTGTTGAACAGATCACTTAGCATGAAGCCAACCAGCATCTTTCCAATACCCCTACCCTGGTGCTTATCCTTAACCACAAGCGCTATTTCATAAACACCCCCCTTACCATAGGCCTCGCCTACAGCTATCAACTCGCCGCCACGCCTAACACCGTATATTATCGGCCTTGATGCTAATAATGACCTAACGCAACCCTCCACATCACTCATCATGCACATGAACCTTGACTTGATGGATTGCCTACTAAGCGACCTATAGAACTCAATAACCTCCTCACCATCCCTCACCGGATCCAGTTGCACCATGCTCAGCTCCTCAACATCAGCACTTGGCATTAATAACCAGTTAATGTTTAACTAAGCCAAATTTAAGGTTACCTAAAGTTATCCCATGATGCCGAGGCTTCATCAGCCCGGTTTAAAAGGAAGCGAAGACGGATAATAATGCTTAGTAACTTTAATAACTTACGTCCAGGTCACTAAACCTAATGGAGGCTAAAATCGGTGACGTGGTTAATAAGCTTATGAATGAGCTTAAGGACTATGGGCAGGTGGAGGTTGAGGACTACGGGTCAGAGAAGGTTATTATGGTTAGGCTAGCCGAGGATCTGTCAGTCTACGTATCCATACTCTGCGAGGATAATGAATGCTCGGTTGAGTATGCCGTTGGTGACGACAACTTCGCAATAATGCCGAGGCACCTTAACCTAATGGATAAGGCGGTAAGCATAATGAAGAAGGTTAATGAGGAGCTCGTTAAAATGGGGGTGGTTAAGTGAGACATGGCTTAAGGCTCGATGCCATTAACGTGCGTAGGGTTAAGGGGCCTGATGGGTATTTTACAGTAGCCATGGGTGTTGTTGTGTATAGGCTCATTGAGGATAAGGTTCATGAACTGGGGCTTGGGGTTGAGTTAATCGGTGACGTGGCTATCGTTAAGGCTAAGTCATGGAGCAGCATCAATAAGCTCCTTAACTACGCCCGTTCAATGGGCATTAGCATCATTGAGGACTAGGCCATCACTGGGGTAAATTTAACAGCACCATGGCTACGCCCTCACCCTGGGTTAGTCAACTATCCCAAGTTAAGTTAATGACGTATGGCCTAGTCACTGGGCTCCTGTTAAAACCTCAGCCAAGTCAAGTACCTTAACCCTACCCCCACTGTTCCTGGATAGGTTGGCGTAGCATATTGGACAAGCCACCACTACATTATTAGATAACTTAGATAAAGCATCGATCCTTAGCCTAGCCACCTTGTTGGATAGGGATGGGTTTATTGACTCCACGGGTCCTCCGCAACACATTGATGTTGAGACCCCGGTTACGTAGGGGTCTTCAACGTGCTCAACCCCAGCCTTCTCAAGCAGTACCCTATATGCATTCCTCATGCCGAGGTACCTTGAGTAGAGGCATGAATCGTGAATAACAACCCTACTTACCTTAGCCTTATCCACACCTTTAATCAACTCCATGTAGTTAACTACCCTTAACCCTAAGTCCCCGAAGAACCTGGGCGCCACGACTGTCAGTATGTGGTGGGTGTGGGGGTCTATGGTTATCACGTTCTTAATTCCCCTAGACCTGAAGTAGCTTAGGACCACTGAGGAGAAGTACTCCTTGAAGTCATCCTCGAACCCAAGTTCATAAAGTAAGGCCCCTGAGTAGGGTTCGTCGGGCATGTAGGCGAATTTGACGCCGTTCCTAATGAGCAGGGTCGCTATGGCCCTAACTATACCGTTAACCCTATCAACCTCACTCCTAGGCGGCTTCAAGGCAACCCTGGCGAAGCTGGCAACCAGGTGGCTTAACCTATTGACCAACGGTCCTAATGCAGATGGTGGGGCCTTCTCCATTAAACCTGTGAAGGAGTTTATGTAAGGCACGAGTTGGTATAGGCATGATGTGTATATCACTGCGTCACCAGACTCAGGTATCCCCATCCCTCTAGCCCACTCACTGCAAACACCCCTCTCAACGGGTATTGGCAGCCTGTTGTAGTTAAGGCTACTCAGCATTATTGACCTAAGCCCCCTTAACCAATCCTCCACACCTAAGGGTTAAGCTGGGTTAATTAAGCATTATGCCTAAACCTGAAGCGTGTAGTAATTCCTGTTTAGGTATATTAATGGGGGTTTAGCGTTGAGGACCCTACCATCCTCAACCTGACCTATGAATAACGTATGGTCACCTGCATCGTAGGTAGCCACCACCCTGCAGTCTAGGTAGGCTATTGAACCGTCAATTATTGGTGAACCAGTCTTAGCGGTGAAAAGCCTCAACCCTCTGAACCTCTCCTCCCTCGGCGCAGTGGCGAACCTAATAGCCACGTCCTTCATGTCGTAGGGCAGTATGTTAACGGCATAAACCATCGACTCGCTAATGGCCCTATGTGACGCCAGGCTCTTATCTATCGCAACAAGAACCAGGGGTGGTTTAAGCGATACAGAGGCGAAGGAGTTGACGGTTAAGCCATAGTACTCCCCCTTATTGACGGTCGTAACCACGGTAACCCCGGTTGGGTAATTCCTGAGAATAGCCTTAAGATCCTCTCCACTAAACATTAGCATTCAAATTTACACCTATGGTTAAAATACTTAACCCATAGGCTTAATGGTAATACTGATACACCGTGGTGTTGATCTTAAGGGGATAAGGAAAGGGTTAAATAACTTAGCTACATAACCTAGACGTTAGGTATGGTTCAAGGTGTTAAGGGAGGCTTGATAAGCGGGTTTAAGGGTGTGCTTAAGGGTGATAAGGTCATAATACCCAGTATTGAGGAGTCCAGGGTATTGTACAAGTTGGGGTTCTTCGGGAAGTTCCTAGGTAAGGATAAGGTTAAGGTTGAGGAGGTGGATTCGCTCAACTCGCACATACACCTATCCCCACTTGAAGCCCTCTACCTAGTTGAACTAGGGCTACTCACCGTCACCGATGACAATGGGTCCCCGGTGACTAAGGATACCCTCAGGGGGTTGGTTGAGAGGAGGTATGAGCATGGTGAGTTGGTTTACGAGTTGTACAGGTACTTTAGGGATAGGGGTTACGTGGTTAGGAGCGGCTTGAAGTTTGGGTCACTGTATGCAGTGTATGAGAAGGGGCCTGGCATTGACCACGCACCCATGCTGGTCCACCTAATAGACCCAGGGCGAAACATAACGGCGCTTGACGTGACCAGGGCCGCTAGGCTGAGCCACACAGTTAGGAAGACCTTCGTGCTTGCCGTCAGGCACATGAATAGCCTTAAGTTGATAGGCTTTGAATGGTGGACACCGTGAATGCACCTGGGTTAACTTAGGCTTATGGTGAAGGACGTGAACCTGGAGCAGTAGTCACCTATTGGGCACTCAACGCATCGGTTAAGTGAGCAATTGAACCCAACATCGTAAGCCCCCTTCTCGGCGGCTATCGGATCACTGCTCCTCTTAATGGTCTTTATTGCCAATACCCTAGCCTCATCATAACTCAACTCCACATTACCCCTACTTGTCAAGTTAACGTACAGTGACTTAACCCTGTCATCATCTATAAGCACCAGGAAGGCCCCACTCCTAATCACGGCGGAGGCGGTGTACATGTCTCCTATGGGTATGTAAAGCCTGTTTTGACCCCTCAACATTACCTTAAGGGCCAGTGGAGCCCCTGATTCATGAGCAATCCACCTAATCATTATCCTAACACTCTTGTTCCTATGCCCAGTTGAGTAAGGGACCATGAACCCCCTTATGAAGTTCTCCAGGTTAAAGTAATCCCTAATGACGGCCAGTTCCTTAGCCAAGCCACCCCTCCTGGCCACTGCCCTTAGGCTAAGCGCATAATTCTTAACAGCCTCATTGACATGCTTGAATTGGGCCTCGGGGTAATTGTTAACGAACGCCTCAGCAAGCTTGACCCCATTATCCTTAGTTGGGTTGTTCATGAATTGAATCATGTAATCCCTAACAGAGCCTATGGCCTCATAAAACTTAACAACCCTCACAACCCCAATTGAGGACAGTATTGAGGCGGTTAAAGTCAGGTACCTGGCCAAGTCCTCAACACCATTAATGTTAAGGTAGTCCCTCAAACCCTCCCCAAAGGTCACCACCCCCCTCCTATACCTCTCACTGAAGTTTACGTAAAATGACTTAAGCCTACTCACGGTGCCCGCTAGGTCATTGTTAAGCGTCTTGAAGACCGGTTCAGTAACCAGTCGCCCATGCATTGTTAATGCCCTCAGGGCCTCCTCACCCATGCTCCTCAATTCACCTACGCTTGCTGTTGAAGGCACCTTGAAACCACGTGGGGTCTAGGCCTAATAAAACATTTTGTTTAAACATGACCATTAATGTAGCAGTGGTAGGCAGTCGCACTTGATGCCGGCGTCCTCAAGTTTAAAGCCGTACTTAACCTCGGTGTAGTGGGATCTAAACTCCTTAACCTTATCCCTAAGCACCCTCGGCTCCTTACCATCAATGAGCATGGACTTTATGAAGCCGGCTATCTCAACCATTTCCTGCACACCCATGCCAACCCTTGTCATTTCCTGGACCCCCATCCTAATGCCACTCGGCTTAATGGCACTCCTATCCCAAGGCAACATGTTCTTGTTAACGATTACACCGCCTTCCTCAAGTAGTTGAGCCACCTTAGCCCCACCGCCGAACTTGGATGCGTCGAATACCACCTGGTGCGTCTCCGTGAACCCCCTGGCCTCGGCAACCACCGGTATGCCACTTTTACTCAACTCCTCGGCCAGTCTCTTGGCGTTTAACCTAACCTGGTAGGCGTACGACTCACCAAAGGTCATCATCTCAATGGCTGTTATGGCTGTTGAGGCATATCTATGGAGGTGGTAGTTTGAGGTTAACTGTGGGAAGACGGCCCTCTGAACATTCTTAAATATACCCTCATCATTCGTGAAGATTACGCCACCCTGAGGGCCTGGGAATGTCTTATGAGTTGAGGATGTCATTACGTCAGCCCCCTCCTTAAGGGAGTTGGGGAATTGGTTACCTGCTATTAGGCCGAGTACGTGAGCTGAGTCGTGCATTAGGTATGAACCAACCTCGTGGGCAACCTGGGCCAGTTCCCTAACGGGGTGTGGGAATAGGTAAAGTGAGGCCCCTAGGATGACTAATTGGGGCTTCTCCTCCCTAATCACCTTGGCCGCTGCGTCCACGTCAACGTTGAAGTTCTCCTCATCGCAGGGCAGGTGAATTATCTTAAGGCCTAGGGCTCCGGGTGCACCAACCTCGTCATGGCTTATGTGGCCGCCGCATTGCCTAGGCACGGCAGCCACCTTACCACCCCTCGCTAGGGTTAGGTAAACGGCCATGTTGGCTATTGTACCTGAAATTGGCCTAACATCTGTGAACCTGGAGTTGAAAAGCCTTGACATTAATTCAACCAGGTAGGCCTCAATATCATCAACGTACTTAACGCCCTGGTAATACCTGTTGCCTATGGTGCCCTCAGCGTACCTACCCATCATGTCGTTTAGGTAGAAGTACTCGGCCAGGGGTGACATAACGTTCTCACTAGGTATTAGGTTAATCGTCTCACTCCTCCTCCACCTATTATGACTCTCTATTATGCCCCTTACCCTATTTATAGCCTCAAGGGCATCATTTAGGTTCATTACCACTAGCCCAGTGGCTTAAAAATATAAACTTATCCACCGGCTACATTAAACATAATTCTTAAATTACTGAGACCCTAATCCACCAGGCTGTTAATCCTAGGTAAAGGTGGTGATTAACCAAACCGTGATTCCCCTCAATATTAGCCACAATGAGTCATTCTTATATACGCCGAGCGCGGTGAGTTTAGTATGGCTAGGGTTGCGGTTGTGATTGGTGGTGGTCATAATGGGTTGATGGCAGCCATAACGCTTAGGGAATCTGGGTTTAAGGTAACCCTAATTGAGGCTAGGGATAAGGTTGGCGGCATGGCGGACACGGAATCAATAATGGGGGTTAAGGTTAGCAGGGCTTCATACGTAATAGGCCTAATGCCCAAGCCCTTCCTAGAGAAGTTCAACTTGCCTTTAATAAGGCAGGACCCATTCCAAGTGGTTTACGTTAACGGTAAGGTTATACCGTTTTGGAGGGATAGGGGTAGGAGGATTAAGGCCCTTGTTGACGCTGGGGAGGTTAAGTTCCCTGAATTTGAGGATAAGCTATTGAAGTTTAAGGACCTCATTGAGAGGAGGTTCACATTCGTTGAGAAGCCCCCATCAATAAGTGAGATTAGGGAGGAGGCAGTTAAGCTTGGCGTCGAGGAGTTCATTGATGAGTCATGTAGGAGAGTACTGAATGAGTACCTATCGCAGGACCTCCACTATACATTCATGTACCCTGGCATGGAGAACTCACCGGCATACTTAATAGCCTACTTCTATTCCCCAGACTGGTCCCTCATTAAGGGTGGCACGGGGACCCTGGGTGAGGTTATGCTTAACCATGCATTGAGTGTTGGGGTTGATGTGAAGCTTGGCGTTAAGGTTAGTGGAGTTGAGGTGAGCGGTGACTTGGTTAAGGGTGTGGAGACGAACCAAGGAGTCATCAGGGCGGATCTATTCGTGTCATCAGTCAGTCCACTGGAGCTTAATAGATGGCTTGGTGGTCGCCTGATTAAACGCACCCCACCCAAGCCAGGTTGGAGGAAGTACAACATAGTGCTTAAGGAATACCCTAAACTACCCCAGGAGCTTAAGCCCTTTGCTCACTCCATAATTGACACCGAGGCTGGGGAAATGCTGATACCGTCAATACTCGATGAGACGAGGGGTGGGGTGGTTATTGAGTTCATGGGTGACTTAGACTCGTTAATAGGAATGATGCCTGACATGAGGGATAAAGTAATAGCCATTGATGAGCTAACCCCAGAGAGGGCTGAGGCCATGTATAATGTGCCTAATGGTGACGTTAACCACCTCCCAATGAGGGTACCATACATCCTGGAGAATAGGCCGGGCTACACGACACCGTTCATGAATCTGTTTCAGGGGAGTGCAGGGAATTACCCGGGTGGGCAGATAACGGGTGTGCCGGGTTATAACGCCGCCAAGTTGGCTGCGGCAATGAGTAGTGGGTTTAAGTAACCTAGGTACTATACGTATTTAACAGTATATTATAAAAATAATTCTAATAATCAAAATTAATTTTGATATTATATTAATTAATATTGCTAAAGTTAATAAATATTTTTGATAAATAAAGCATATAACATGGAGGCAAAGGTTTAAATACAGCATTAATGAGGTAGGGGTAGTGTTAAAGTATGAGCGTGGAGAGTCAGGTTAAGGCCCATATAAGGGGCTTGATAAGTAGGCTTGATGGTTGGTTAATAAGCCAGAGGAAGCTTATTGATGATTTGCAGAAGTATGCCGACTACGTTAAGAGTCAGGATAGGTACACGTTGCTACTCTCGGCTCAAGCAATGATATACTACATTGAGCGCACCGCCAAGGACTTCGAGTCATGGTTAACCAACCCCCTAATAACCTCAATAATGACCCCGGACATGTTGAAGGAGCTTGAGGCTAAGCTCCGTGAATTGGCAATAAGCTTCATAAGGATTGACCTTGAGCACACTGGCCAATACCTAGAACTGCTGAAGAAGTATGATGCAGCCGGCGAGGTACCGGAGATACTGAGACTATACTTTGAGCATAGGATTGGCGGGGGACAGGAGGGCGAGCAGAGGAGGGGAGGGGAGGAGATGCCAAGGTTCCTGTAACCCAACCTGAAGATAAACCACGCCTACCCTCACCATACCCCCTTTAAAATAGGGTAAACAACGCGTCACCCTTTATTCACCTTGAAGTCAACCCTAACCTTATACACCCTCGGGGCATATTCCCTAACAATCCTCTCACCCATTATGTTGCATTCAACCCCCATACCTAGGCAATGGCTCCTTATAACAGCCTCAGCATCCCTAAAGGGCTCCTCCTCAGGGCCTGTATGGTAGAAGTTGATAACACCCCCATCCATAACGCACCTTATGGCATCGGGCAGGTACTGGTGGGCACCCAGTGGGAGAGTCATTATAACCCTGTGGAAGCTGTCCCTCATTTCCCCACAGAAGCGTGCTGCATCATACTCAATGGGTATGACCCTACCCCTGGCCTTATTCAGCCTAACGTTAACCTCAGCGTACCTAACCGCATCTGGGTTTATGTCAACGGCGTAGATTAACCTAACGGTGGGTTTAAGCTTAAGTATTATGAATGCGTACGGCGCCACGCCCGCGAATAGGTACGCTATGACCTCACCATCACCGACCCTTGAGGCTAGGTCAAGCCTATCGTACTGGTCCCTCGGTGAGAAGAAAACCCTAATTGGGTCAAGCATTAACCTAACCCCCGACTCAACGTGAATAACCTCAGTGACCTCGCCAATCAATCTCTCGTACGTGTAGAGCCTATACTCACCACCCCTAGGCCCAATCCTCCTAAGGACGGTTCTAACATTCCTACCACTCCTAATTATCGCCCTAGCAATCTCATACTTGTAATCCTCCAGTTCACTGGGTATCTCAACTATAGCCACCGCTCCCGACCTAGACCCAACTATGTCGAAGCCCGAGGGAACCAGGTTAAGTAGGTTATCCGGCACCACGCCCTTTAACTCATCCCTCAGTCTCATTCAATAGGCCACGCTGCAATAATAGTTAAAAACCAAACCCAATAAGGCCTAACCGTGTCTAAGGTTCTTGAGGTCAGGGGTGTACAGGAGTATAGGACTGTTAGGGAGGTTAAGGGGCCGTTGATAGTCATTGAGAGGACTAGGGGGGTTGCCTACGGTGAAATGGGCGTCGTAACGGGCCCGGATGGGGAGCCTAGGCTGGTTCAGGTTATTGAGGTTGGGCCTGATTACGCAGTGGCGCAGGTCCTAACCGGCACGTTAGGCCTACCTGCCAAGGGGTCCACGGTTAGGTTCTACGGTACAACGCTTAGGCTCCCCGTCTCAGAGGATTTGCTGGGTAGGATAATAAGCGGTAGGGGTGTTCCGAGGGATGGCTTATCAATGCCCCCGCCTGAGGACTTCCTGGACGTTAACGGTGAGCCCCTCAACCCCTATGCAAGGGATTACCCTGAGGAGCCCATTGAGACCGGGGTTAGCGCGATAGATGGCCTATACACCATGGTTAGGGGGCAGAAGTTGCCCATATTCTCCGGGACGGGCCTACCGCACAACATGTTGGCCGCTCAAGTGGCCAGGCAGGCAGCTGTTAGGGGTAGTGAGGAGGGGTTCGCCATAGTCTTCGCTGCAATTGGCCTTAGGACCGAGGAGGCCCTCTTCTTCATAGATGAGTTCAGGAGGACTGGGGCCTTAAGGAGGCTCGTCCTAGTCATGAACCTGGCCAGTGACCCCATAGCCGAGAGGATACTGACGCCCAGGGTTGCCTTAACCGTAGCCGAGTACCTTGCATGGCAGAGGGATTACCATGTACTGGTTATACTGAGTGACATGCTTAACTACGCTGAGGCCCTAAGGGAGCTTTCATCAGCCAAGGGTGAGCTACCGGGCAGGAGGGGTTACCCAGGTTACATGTACACCGACCTGGCTACGATATTCGAGAGGGCTGGGAGGGCTAGGGGGAGGAAGGGGAGTGTGACCCAATTCCCAATATTAACCATGCCCCATGACGACATAACCCACCCAGTACCGGACTTAACGGGCTACATAACCGAGGGGCAGTTAGTCCTCTCCAGGTCAATGTGGGGTAAGGGCATTTACCCACCCTTCGACGTTTTAATGAGTCTGTCGAGGCTTATGAAGGATGCTGTTGGTGAGGGTAAGACGAGGGATGACCATAAGTACGTGGCCAACCAGTTAATATCAGCCTACTCAAGGGCACTAGACGTGAGGAACCTGGCCATACTGGTGGGTGAGGGTAATTTAAGTTGGCGTGAGAGGAGGTACCTTAGGTTCGCCGATGAGTTTGAGAGGAAGTTCATAGCCCAGGGCTTCTACGAGAGGAGGACCTTCGAGCAGACCCTCGACATAGCGTGGGATGCATTAAGCATACTACCTGAGGATGAGTTCTCCAACATACCCGTGGAGGTGTCCAGGAGGTACTATAGGGAGGGTATATTTAAGTCGATAAAGGATGAGGGGGTTAAGGCCTAGTTAGTAAGGTCACTTAAGCCGGGTTTAGGTTAAGGCATTTTAAATCATATTGCCTTAAAATGCGCCAAGGTCACTTATCACTGGGCTTGCCCTCCCTGGCTAGTTGATAATGCCTGCTTAACTTTAGCCTCCAGGTCGCTTATCTGCTTCCTAAGCAAGTTCTCCTGCTTCACGAGGGATTGAATGTGAAGGTCAAGTAACTCCTTCCTCTGGTTTAGGTCCTGGATGGCCTCATCCCTCGTCGTTAGGAGTAGGAAGGTGCCAACAACCCTATACACCTTAGAGTCCTGCGGAAGTTTATTCAACTCGTTAAGCGCCCTATCAACATTCCTAAGCTCACTCTCATACTGCTGCTTCCTAAGCAGTACAGCCTGGAGCTGATCCTCCAACTGCCTCAACCTCTCTAGGTCATTCCTAAGCGCCGGTGGAATTTCAGTAGCCATAACTGCCTAAGGTTACTTGACTAAAAATGCTTTTCGCACTATGCCTACCATGACTGCGCAACTATACGGCCAATCACCACTTTAAGCCTTAATTCAACAAGCCTCTACCCCCTCATCCACTAGGTAGGCTTAAAGCCTCCCCGGAACTTAACAGGTTCCCCATGACCCACCGGTGAGGTTAATTATGTGGTTAGGATTAGCCCAGTGAACAGGAAGCGCTTAAAAAGGGGGATTAGGGATTACCCTTACCATGAAGTTGCTTTTCCTGGTTCTAGACGGCGCCGCGGATAGGCCTAATGAGAGGGGCGAGACCCCCTTATCCATGGCTAAGAAGCCTAACTTGGATTCACTATCCGTTAAGGGGGCATTGGGTTTTCATTACCCTCTAGGTGTCGGTAGGGCGCCTGAGAGTGATGCAGCTGTCTTATCAATACTTGGGTATGACCCGGATAAGTACTACACAGGCAGGGGACCCCTTGAGGCCCTTGGGGTCGGTTACAGTATAAGGGAGGGTGTGGAGGTTGCCTTTAGAGCCAACTTCGCCACAATAGACCCAGAATCAAGGGTTATTATTGATAGGAGGGTTGGGAGGAGCCTTGAGTCCTGGGAGGCTAGGGAGCTGGCCAAGGCTGTTGATGGCATGGAGCTTGGGGGTGGTTTAGGCTATGCTAGGGTAATCGCCACGATAGGGCATAGGGCGGTGGTGGTGATAGGGGTTAAGTCAGGGCGGTTAAGCGGTGATGTAACGAACAATGACCCAGCCTACGCCAGGGTTGGTAAGGTCTCGGTGGCGGTGCCTAACCCAGATAAGATGCTCGCCCAGGTGAGGCCATTGAACCCTCAGGATGAGGCAGCCTCATTAACCGCCAGGTTGGCTAATGAATTCGTGGATAAGGCAATAAATATACTTAAGGACCACCCCATAAATAGGGAGAGGGCCGGTAAGGGAAAGTTGCAGGCTAACGTCATACTGATTAGGGATGCAGGTGATTCACTACCAAAGGTAACCCCAATAAACCAACTTTATGGACTTAAATTCGGTGCAGTGGCCGAGATGCCGGTTGAAAGGGGTATAGCTAGGGCACTGGGTATGGATGTTGAGGAGGTTAAGCTGTACGATGCGCCCAAGGATGAGGTACTCGGTGAACGCTTCGAGGCAACCATGAAGCTGCTTGATAGGGTTGATGTAGCCTACGTACACCTGAAGGGGCCTGATGAACCAGGCCATGATGGCGATTTGAACGGCAAGATAAAGGCGATAGAGGATATTGACGCCTACTACGTGGCTAAGCTGGTGAGGGAGAACTGGGATGAGTCACTGCTCGTAACTAGCGACCACGCCACACCATGGATACTGAAGGCACACAGCGATGATCCAGTCCCAATAATGCTTAAGTCGAGTAGGGTTAAGGCTGATGGCTTAACGTTAAGTGAGGTGAACGCGGCTAAGGGTAGCCTCGGTAAGTTTGAATACGGCTGGTTAATAATGAGGAGAGTTAGGGAAATGGTCTTTGATTAACTATAAGCCCCTTAAGTGCTGTTAAAGCAGGTATTCGAATTCACTAAGCCCAAGCTTCCTTAAAGTATCCCTAGTGGGTTTACCATCAACCCACCCCCTTAACTTGTAGTACACCTTAATGCCCTCGTTAAACATCTTTGATGCTGAATGACCCTTGGCAGGTCCACCGGGTATTGGATCGCTCATCCTAGGTGGTAATTCATCCTTAACCCATTTGCCCTCCCTAACCCAGAATAACCTCTCTAAGTTAAATATACGTTCACCTATGGTTAAGATATCGTCGGCCGTTAGGTTCCAACCAAAGGCGGCGTTATAAAGGTTCGCTATGTCCTGCTCCGTGTTTACATTGGGAACTAGGTTCTCGAACTTGCAGAATATCGATGAGTCAACTACGGCGAATAAGTCCTGGTTCCACTTAACCAACTTAGCCTGGAGTTCGATACCACTTGGTGAATCATCAAGTGGATCAACCTTACCTGGCTTACCAAAAACTGTACCTAACACCTCCCATGTAGGCGTATATGCCTCAAGGTGGTCACCACCCCTATTAGCGGTGTAGTATGCTATGGCAAAGCCCTTAAGGGCCCTTGGATCATAGGCAGGTAATCCCTGCCCCCTAGATCCAGTAAAGGTCTCTGGTGCATTATACTTCATAGCGAGTCTATAGTCGCCCTCGGCGAGTTCATCTCCAATACCCTCCCTGTAGGCTATCTTATATACTAGGTCAATGTAGGAGGCTGGGTCACCCCAATCTAGGTCAAGCTTAAGCTTCCCCATCCTGGCTAATTCAGTGGCTGTGGCTAAGGTATTACCTAGGCTTATGGTATCCATGCCTAATTCATTAGCCAGCTTCTCCATCTTAAGCACAGGCTCCGCATTGGTCAACCCAATGTTAGGTCCTAGGGCCCAAGTATTCTCATACTCATACTTAATCTTCTCGCCAGGCACCTTAAAGGCCCCACTCTTCACCATGGTTATTTGGGTGCAGGCTATTGGACAGTTAAAGCAGCCGTGGGTCTCCACCACATACTTACTCTTAATAATCTCACCGCTAACCTCATCAATACTCTTTATCAGCCCAGTACCCGAGAAATTATAGTGCGGCAATCCGCCAATAGCCTGAATAAGGTTCATTAGGACGTTTGTGCCATAGGCGTGGAGGGCCTTCGTGGTATCGTGAGCTATGAGCCTCTTCACGATTTCATTATTAACCTTCATGAAGCCGCTGCGGTCAACCAAGTCCCTGTACAGGTCTCTGGTTCCCCATACTAAAATACCCTTAAGCTTCTTACTACCCATGACTGCTCCAACACCCCCACGTCCAGCGAATCTCTCATAATCGGAGAACCTAATGCCAGCGAACTTAACCAAGTTCTCGCCAGCTGGTCCAATAACAGCAACGCCAGCCTTAGTTTCATCAGGTGGGAATCCGTTCTCAGTAAGCATTATCTTAGTGGCTGAACCCGTCCACTTACCCCAAATATGCTTAGCCGGTTTAAGTGACGGTTCCCCGTTCTTAATGACTAGGTAAACGGGTTCCTCGGCCTTACCTTCAATTACGATGCCATCATAACCTGACCTACGAAGCCAATAGGAGAAATTACCACCAGCATTTGAGTGCGTATAGACGCCATTTAAGGCTGACCTGGTGGTAACGTTAATCCTACTTGATGATAAGGTAGCTATACCACTAAGTGGACCGGAGAATATGTACAGTTTATTACTTGGGTCAAATGGGTCAATACCCCTTGGAATTTCCCTAAGCGCATAATAGGCTGCTAAACCTCTACCACCCAAAAACAACCTTAACAGATCATCCTTAACAACCTCCTCCTTAAAGGACCCTGTTGTTAACTCCACCCTTAGTATCCTAAAAACATTCATAAATAATTATAATTATTCTCGTATTTTTAAGTATTTCCCTAATCCCTAATGATTAAATTTGATACTTATTTTATACACTAATCAATATATAAGAATAATGAGCAGCATTTCCGTTAAGCCCACTAAGATTAACGATTATTTTTAACATATTCATCATAATATATACCTATTAACATCTATTATAATTTATTTCTAAATTTAGTAATATTTATTAAAATAATATATGAAAACCAATAAATATACTATATTAAACTAAGTATTAATGAATAGAAAACTACGAATATTGAAGTAGCTACGGATAGGGATTAACTAGGAGGAATAATCATTCACGGTAGAAGGTGTATGCGCCAAGGGTATAAGTTATGGACCACCCCTATCTCGAGGGATGGATTTCTCATTTCCTTACCTCACCTTACTCTCAGACTTAGACTGAAGTAGCGGGTAGTGCCCCCACAGACACTGCGGGTGGTTCCCACACCGAGAGAGTCCTTAACATACCTAACAAGAACTCCAGAGAGATGCATTAAGCATAATACCCCTTTGAACCGTCTTTCTGGAGACGGTGGAGACAATAAGCCTTTACCGTTTCCTTCTCGGTGGTCTCCCTGGGTCTCCGAGATCCGTAGGGCTGGGAACCCTCGGCGACGGGTGGGGAGCCACTGCGGTGAGGAGACCCAGGGTCACTGATGGGGGGAGGGGAGTGTTATAGCCAGAATTTTTAAATTTAAACAGGATTTAGGCATCAATAGAAATAAGTGCTACAAATGATCATGAAAATCAAAAACAGCCCACGTAGTGGAGCAGCTCCACTCTGAAGGACGAGGGTTTCTTTAAGTTTTATAAATCCAGCCGCGGTTAACTCAACGGTACTGAGGGGATGATGGAGGATTTGGAGTTGCTTGAGGCTAGGTATCAGGGCTCAGTGGCTAGGAGTATGGATGCCTTAATCATGGACTTTAACCTTAGATATGGTAATAGGGCTGGTGACATGCTTAACGAGGCCCTTAAGGTCTACTCCCTTGACTTGGATTCTAAAGTTAAGGTTAGGAGGAGCATAGTCAATGAGCTGGTTTACAGGGTTAATGACTTGGTTAGCCCAAGGTTAAACTCACTGGGCATTGACCTAGCACCAATATTGATAACGTGGTACTACATAGGTAATGGTGAACGTGTGGATAGGCTTAGGGAGCTGCTAAGCATGACAGGCCACAGGATTAACATTGATGATGGCGTTAAGGCTGGGCTACTGATGAGGATTGACAAATCAACCGTCGTAATACCAGAGTACCTTGCCAATTACTTATCCAGGTTAAACCCACCACAGCAGCTAGACTCCTCGGCAATCGTGTTTAATAACATGGATAATTCGATTTTCATAGTTATCCTTGAGGCCATTATTAGGGGGCTCAGGCCCATTGACGGTTTCATAAGGGCATTCTACGGCGAGGGGATTAGGGATGCATTGGCTAGTGGCCTACTTGAACCTGTGGCTAGGCTGTACGGCAATGATGTGTTAATTAATCCATTGATTGACCAGAGGAGTCTCAGGATTGCCTTAGCTAGGGCTAAGGACACTAGGGCCAGGGTGATTAAGCATTCCCTCTCAATGTATGGGAGATACATGTTTGATAGGGGGCTTTACTGCGGCGTAAACTACATGTTCACCTACAGTTCAAGAAGCCTGGTAGCTTACCTATGCCCCTGGACCCCACTCTACAGATCAATTGTGAATAAGTACCATGGTGTAAGAAGCATGATTGTTCTTGGGGTTAGGTTCAGGGAGAATATGGTTGAGTTCCTCAGCCAGGAGAAGTATAAGAGACCAGAGCTATCAAAAGTCATGTTTGTCACCCTTGATCAGGCGTCAAGTCTAATACATGCAATATACCAGCGCGAAAGCATGGGGCTAATGGATGACGTATTAGATATACTTTATGAAACCATTTACAAAGTCAACGAGATAACATATTAGCTTAAGGCTCACTTGCTTAGTGTGGAGAAGTAAGGAAAAAACGATTTTTAAGTTCTTTTCAATGCATAAGTAGTAATCATGTTCCCTTAACCATACCATGGTGTCCACTTAACCCAGCCGGCCGTGTGCTCAAAGGTTGCGCCCACGCCTATCATGTAAGCTATTATGCCCGCTACCGCGAGTAGTGCCATTATTAGTAAGCCAATGTACCTACTTACCCTACCCTTAGTCAGGTAGGCGAATGGAGATAGTAAGGGGGCTAGGCCTGTTAAGATGTATAATGCAGCCGCTAACCCAGGCTCTGTAGTTAAGTTGTACTTGAGTATATCAACACCATACACTATGGGTATTATGCCAAGGAAAGCAAGAGGTACAGATACCGTTGACAATGAACCCGTGAAGTAGAGTGACAACCCAACTATTAAAGCGGCGGCACCAAACAGAGCCCATGGATCCATTAAAACTATGTTGTATGAACTGGGCAATGGCCACGTTGCAATACCCCATACACCCGTGGCTAGGGCAAACACACCAACACCCACGTAGTAAAGGGCTAGGGATTTAATACCATTAATGGCCTCAACCTGGGGACTTCCCTTGGCTATCGGTTTTGTGGTTAACCAAACCGTGTAGGCTGAGCCCAGTAGGGTTGCGCCTAGTATCATTAGGTATATGTCGAGTGGATCCATGAATAGTGCCACTTAGGTCACCGGTAACTGTATTTCACTTGGGTTGTAAAATATAACTCATGTAAAAATCACATGCATCTAAATGCGGTAAAAGTTTATAAAGTAATTACGAGTTAGCAAAGAAATATACACTTGTTTTTTTCCTTCCCGCAATATTAATTAACCTTAGTACTACCTTTGACTTAGGTCTCTGTAATTAGTTTTTAGCTTAGAACATAGTATTTTACCTTTCTCTTACCGATAACCCTAATGGTCACCGTGGCCATGCCCTTGCTTACCAGGGAGTCTAACGCCTTGTATACACCTAGCAATGAACCTTCACCAATCGTTCTCCATATGCTGTAGGCTGTTAGGGGTTTGCCTCTCGGTACTTTAGCTATTATTAGGCCTTGGAGTCTCTGCAACCTGCCTAGACCACTGCCCTCACTGGTGTTAACTCTAACCTTCGGTGAACCTGACACTATGGCTACGGCTCCAGTATTCTTAGCGGTAACATAGGCTGATGCAGATATTGGCCTAGCAAATATCGAGTGCCTAGCCAGCTCAACCACGGCGCTTATTGCGTCCTCTGGTTTAACCTTCATGAAGGTTATGCCAAGTTCCCTCAACTGATTGCCTATCGGACTCTTAAGCTCACCTATGTAAACCCCTATTAGCCTCGGCATGTTGCCTATTAGCCCCATTTCCTCAAGCTCCATGAAACCCTTAACCACGGCCAGGGTTAATGCCCCCCTCTCCACAGGTACGGCAATAACCTTAACATCGTTGAGTTGTTCAAAAAGTTCATAGGCTATGGTCTTGAAGCCCTCTATTAGGAGTGGGTTGAAGTAGTCTATTGAAGGTTTATCAATGCAGTTAACGCAAACCTTAACGTTAAGTTTAGCTAGTATAAGCAAGTCCCTTGGATCCACATTATAGCTAACACTCACGGTTGTCTCAATACCCACAGTGGATAGGTAAAGGGCCAGTGACCTCGTTAAGTCCTCCTCAAAGGTAAGCTTAACCTCACCACCATTGATTAAACTAGCCAAGACAGCTGAACCCCTATCGTAGTACGTACCGGTGGGGTTATTCCCCTCGTACTTAATGACTACATCATTAACCCTCCTAATCCTCGTAAACCCCTCGCCAAGGCTAACCACCCTGATGGGTCTTGGCAATACACTAGAGTACCTCCACACACCAGGCATGTTACTTTTATAGGGCTTAATGGGCCTAACCTTATAGAGGAGGGGTAAGCCGCATCTTGGGCAAGTGCCAGGATCACTACTCCTATAGCCACACAATATGCAGGTGAACTCCACGGTTTATGGCTGAAGTTGGGGGGATTATAGGTTTTCATGCACGTGGGGTTCATACTAACACTGAGTCAATTCCAGTTTCCCTTAGTGCCTTAACTGTATCTGGGTTATCGTCAAAGTGAACTAGGACCGGGTATTTGGCCAGTATCCTTAACATGGCTTGAGACTTGTAAACTGGGTCAGGGTCATGGTTATCATTAGGCCTCATGAAAAGCTCCATGAAGCCAACTAATCCGTAACCCTCAAGTTGCCTAATGGTGCACCCCCTCATCCTCTCCGGTCTACCAGTTAATAGAATGATACCCAACCCCCTTTCAATAAGTGAATTAACGTAATCTATGGAGTTTACTAGCGGGGAATCCAAGTGAAGCTTACCGCAGTCTAGGAAACATTCCCAGTCAACGTGGTTACCATTACTACATAACCTAAGCCTCCTAGTGGAGTCCACTAATGTACCATCTATATCAAAGGATATGTAAATCATGTAGTAGCGTTGCTTAGCCAGCTGTATTTAATCATATTGTTAAGTTAAGGCTTAGCGCGGAAACGCCTCAGTAATCTTAGTAATGATTATGGTTTGGTAAGCCTCATAAGTCACTACGTATGACCCCCTCCCCACCTTGATGGGTGGGGTTTCACCTTGGGGGTCTTGATGGTTACCCCGCCTATTACGGGGTTATTAAACACCCCAGTAAAGCAGGGATTAATAAACCTGACACATAAGACCCTACCCCTAGAAGGGGCGAGACTTGACCATTATTGTCATGCATCGAAATTTTTTAAGAACAACAAGGTAATGTTTAAAAGTCTTAAACTATATACTATGTATATGAACGAACTAGCACTATGGAGGAGGATTACCGCAGGAATCCTCCTACTGGTGCCGTGGGTGTTCTACATGGTATATCCCGCATATAACATGGCCAAGCCGGAGTTGGGTGGTGTACCCTTCTTTTACTGGTTCCAGACACTGTGGCTAGTGATAACGGCCGTATTATCGCTAATAGGCGTGTTGCTACTATACCCAAGCAAGAGGTGATGAATGATGGGTCCACTAATAGGCCCACTGGGTTGGGGTATATTTCTAACCCTCTTCGTCTTCTTCGTCTTCTTAGGCTTCTATGGGTCACGTTGGCGTAGGGGCGACTTAAGTCAGTTAAGCGAGTGGGCTTTAGCTGGCCGTAGATTAGGCACATTTTTAGTCTGGTTCCTGGTGGGCGCCGACCTATACACTGCCTACACCTTCGTAGCCGTGCCCTCCGGGGTATTTGCTAAAGGTGCACTATACTTCTTCGCGGTCCCATACGTAGCCACCGTGTTCGCCCTTGCGACGGCTGTCATGCCGGCCCTTTGGAGGTGGAGTAGGCTTAGGGGCTATGTAACCGCTGCTGACTTCGTTCAGGATAGGTTTAACAGTAAACTACTAGCCGGCTTCATAGCGGCTACAGGCATAGTGGCTGAGTTCCCCTACATAGCGCTCCAGATAGTTGGCATGCAGGCGGTCTTAACAATAATGCTCCTTGGCCTTGTTAAGAACGTTAAACTGGTCAGTGACCTAGCCTTAACCATAGCCTTCATAATACTCGCAGCCTTCACCTACACAAGCGGCCTCAGGGGAGCTACATTAACGGCCGTGTTCAAGGATGTATTAGTCTTCCTGGGGGTCATAGCAATATTGGTGGCGGTCCCCTTAACGATACCGGGCGGCTTCGCCGGTGCCTTCAAGGCCGCTGCTGCCAATGCGTTGGCCACAGGTGTCTACACGCTTAAGGAGCCCCTCCTACCTGTTACATAACCCTGTGGGTGGGGAGCAGCCTAGCCCTATACCTATACCCACACGCCGTTAATGGGGCCTTGAGCGCTGAGAGCGATAGGAAACTGGCAATAAGCACGTCACTACTACCCATCTATGGCATTGCCCTAGCCCTACTTGCCCTATTTGGGATCCTGGTTTATGGGAGCTCTACGGCAACTAAAATATTGAGCCTATTCCCACCATCAAGCAGAGGCATCCTGGTTATACCGGCCTTGACTGTTGCCTCATTACCTGAATGGCTTGCTGCCATAGCACTGCTGGGCGTATTCATAGGTGGTTTAGTGCCAGCCGCTATAATGGCCATGGCCCAGGCTAATTTACTGGTTAGAAACATTATTAAGCCCATATACCCATCAATAACTCCACAAGGTGAGACTAGGACTGCCAAGTGGGCATCCGTTGTGTTTAAATTCGTGGCCCTAGGCTTCGTCTTCATAGTACCGGCCACGTATGCCATATGGCTACAGTTACTGGGTGGGATAATAATAACCCAGACACTGCCGGCTGTATTTCTTGGACTCGTTACTGATAAGCTTGACAAATACTCCTTAATGGTCGGTTGGGCCGTTGGGTTGGGGCTTGGGATTTACCTATTCATAGCCGCCGCCTTCAGTCCACTATACCCCATAGCCGGGCATTTGGTTTACATAGCTGTGTTAGCCCTAGCAGTTAACTTAGCCATAGTATTGATTGGGAGTGCAATAGCTGGTTTAATGAGGGGTAGGATTACCATTGCGGTTAAGCGTTAATGCGCATGGCGTAAGTAATGCCTTAACCTTTAAAACCCGTAAGCCTTGAACTGTTAGGAATCTCCTCCCTAACCAATGATGAGTAGTGAGGATCGAGGGCGTGGCTGAAAAGGGCTAGTTACCCTGATGGTAAGGTCCGTAAAGTAGTATTGCTAGTGAAGAATCAATGCATCATTAGTTGACCCTGGCGCCCCGGCCGGGATTTGAACCCGGGTCTCGGGCTCGACAGGCCCGCCTTAGGGTGGATAACCCACTATCCTAGACCAGG
>NZ_LCTF01000033.1 GCF_001663375.1 Caldivirga sp. MU80 | reverse complement strand
ACGTATTCGGCTTCAACATCATAGCACCAAACGGAACCAGGATAGGCATAATAGGCGTCTGACCCCTTCCCCGCCCTTAAGGGGTGGGGGTTTCTTGGGGTCTTGGAGGTTACCCCGCTTTATCGGGGCTACTGAATACTTCAGCAGAGCAGGGGTTAATAAAGCTATCACTAAACCTAATCCCAATGGGCGGTGTCTTCCCACCAGGCTACATTTACCTACACATAAACCTAGTCCCAAAGGCATACGTGCAGGCTCTGAATAGCCTTAGGGCGTCTGTGGTGGGGGCTTCTTACACATTTGCGAATTGGGCTGGTTACGTATTCTCATATGACTCAGGGCAGTCACCGTACGGCAATGACACGTTCGCCGGTGTTAATGCCTCAATATCCGTGCCAAGTGTTTCAGTTAACCCAGCCTGCCCATCAAATGAGACTCAGGCTTTGGTTGCCTGGGTTGGCCTCTCACCAAGTTTAAGCATTGAGTGGACTGTGCCGTATATTCAAGCTGGCTGGGAGTGGGTGTATCCTCCAAGCAGCCTTGGCTACTACTTCCTATGGTGGGCGTCTGCGGCGGAATCACCACCCTCACAACCCTACCAGATTCAGCCTGTGCAAAGCCCATTCTCCACGCAACCCAGTTCAGCGGTGGAGGTAACCATAGCCTACCAGGGTCCTAGCACCAGTGGGCAGCAGTGGGGCATAACCTACGTGCTATACTACCCAAACGGCACCGTATACAATGTGACCACAGTAACCGTAAGCCCAACGTCCTACTCTGATTATAATTGGGAGGCTGCGCAGTACATTGTTGAGACTCCGGAGATTGAGCTGAGTAATGGTGTGAAATACTATGCATGCCATCCGTCAACCCAAATTACGTTACTCTAGCCGGTAATGAGGTTTGGGATGCCGTCACACCGGCAAATGCGCATGGGACTCCCTCCTGGACATGCATAAATTCACTGTATGGGAATGCCTCAATGGGGTTGGGTACACTTTACTACTACTACATCACATTAAGCTATGGTGCCCAATCAGCCCAACCATCAACCTACGGCGGCGTCTGCGGAAGCTTCAACGTAACACTATACCCACCAGGATAACCCCCAAAAATCAAATCCAGACGGAAAAGCTAAAAATAAAATTAAAAACATCATCAACGTGCATTCACAATCTTCCTTTCAGTGTTTTCCCAGGCTTCCCCACCATGGCAGTACCCCGCTAATTGCCTAGGCCCACAACCACCAGGATCTCGGAAACCCAAGACAACCAATAAAAGCACTAGAGTTAAGTTTTATAAACTTATCTGGGGACTAACCATTAACAGAAATAAGCACCACAAATGATTATGAAAACCGAAACAGCCCAGCATAACCCTAACCAACCCCCAGACCGATTCATAGTATCAACCACTATACCTAACCTTCAGCCAACCCACCAGGCACAAACCCACGGCAAACAACAAAGCACCAACCCTCCACACAACCTACCACGCATCATGGATACCAGCCAACCCAACAACAAAATCAACAACCAGGAGGAAAAAAGCTCGGCTTCATTGTAGCTAACGTGAGGTGGAGGAAGGCACCCGAGGAAACTCTCTGCGTCATGGCTGATAGGCTCCCAAACCTAGGCACGGGGAGGGAAAAAGAGCAACGAAGCCAAGTGACTAACAGCCACAAAAAATGACTGACTGCTCATTGGCTTCACAGCGGCACCCTCCAACTCAATAATAGCAAAAAGATTAAAAGATTATAAGTTCTCCACTACTTACAGCATTAGGATTTAGAAGTAATTAAAAATAATGAGTAGCCACGTAAAAACGCTACAAACAAGCAGAAACACAACCCAAACCAAAGTCAGCGTATAGCCCGCCGATCACCAATCACCCCTCTCAAAAAACATCACCAAACTAAGAAGCACCACCAACCTGCTGCTGACCAGCATAAACAACCCTACGCCTATAATTACGCCAATTCCTCAACCTAGGAACCAAATCCCTCCTAGGCCTAGCAGGAATCTTAGGCGTCTGACTCCTCACTTTACCTGCCTTAGTAAGACTCCCGTGACTTGGTATATACAGTCACCTAATACCCTATTCTTATTACGCTTTATAAGTTTTTTCCCTTATTAGCTTATAGGGTTTTTATGATATTTACCAGGTGCTCTTGGTTGAGTCTTAAACGATTTAATCGTGCCTTGTGGTGTTATTGAGTTTTCTGGGATTAAGATTAAGGGCTACAGCAAAGCTGTAGATGACGCATGCGCTTAGTGATGTTGCTGTGATCGACATGGTTTAAGCTATGATCTCCTCCACGCCTCAGAGAGGCGGGGTTTCGTTGCGGGGTCTTGGAGATTACCCCCTCTTTGGGGGTTACTGAAAACCCTAATAGATGCTGGTATTTATAGATCCATTCCACGTAGTGAGCAACCCCACCTTAAAAGGGGCGAGACTTGTCTCGTTGTCACTTGTAAGTGTATGTAGAGGAGTATCTCAGAAAATGTTGACTTTACGATATAAGAGACGTTTGTGCCGATGTTTTATGCCTTAACTAATTATCTTGTTTTTCATCGATGGGCACTTTATCTATGTCTATTCCCATGTTTAGCAGTGTGAATTTGGATACGTAATGTTGTTTATCTGGCCAGTGGACCACGTATGCCTGTCTATATTTGCCCTTTCTGACCTTTACCACTAATGTCCCGTAGTTACCACATATAGGGCATTTTATCCTAATGCCTAGATTTTTGTAGCCCACGCTCCGTTTACATGTTTTATATTTATATTTCTTTCGCTTCGTTTTAATTACGCCATATGGAGTAAAGTTTAAATATCCCTTTTCGTCCTACTATTTTCGTGGTAACCTACGGTGATCTAATAAAGGACATTGATGACTCCGAGGTAGAGTTGACTCAATTACCGGTACTACTGCACGAACTTAGCGATAAGATAGCTAAGAATTGGCTTGAGTTGAAGAGCAATCACGAATACACTAGAAGCATTAGGAAAACGGCCCTCAATTACGCATTTCTCGAACTTAAGCCCTCGTTTAAACTAAACATAATTACGAAAATGGGTAATGAGGTTAACAAGGATACGTTAAGGCAAGTACTAGCTGGCTTAGGTATTAGCGATCTTCACATTGGCGAGGACCTAATCACAACGTCTACCCCAGATCCAAAGTTAACTGCAGCCATTATCTACACGCTTAATGGTGTGCTTGGCAAGAGAAGTATCACTGTATACTCTTACCCAATGGTCATTGAAGGATCTAGGAAGTTAAGCATTTCATATCACATCATGATTAAGCATACTGGAGAGTTAAGTGATTTTACAGTGAATGTAGATAAGGTTAAGTTACTTATCAATAATTCATCAATATCTGATTACCTGCGTTCTTGGCTGGTTTCTGTGGTTGATGATTGGGGTAACGTCAAAGTTAAGAAGGGTGTTCGCTTTGTTTGGTATGCTGTTAATGGCCTGCTTGGTAGGGGTTCCATGTTTGGTTGGTTTACTGGTGATGGTGTCCTTGGTCATGTTGATAGGGGTGGCTTTGATGTTGGCTTCTCCTTCGTTGTTGATGATGCAGTTAAAACCTTCATGGACAACTTCCTATGTCACCTCTACGATTGCGGCGGTAAGTTCTTTGGTGGTTCCAGTGCCAAGAACAGTGAGCATTATGTTGTTTGCCCTGTTAAGGCTGCCGTGATTAATGATATTGTTTCCGTGGCTAGTTCCTGGCCTGAATACGCCCTGGTTGATAGGGTTCGTGAGCTGCTTGAGGCCGTTAAGTACTCGACTCCATGCCTCAGCTACAGGAGGTACCCTGTGGTTAACGTGCTTGGGCATGAGCTCATACTCCGTAAGCACAACATGGGCCGTGGGTGGTACTTGACTAAGGTGAGTAATGATAGGGAGTTAATTGAGGGGATTGCCAATGACCTGAGGGCCGCTGGTTTTAACATCAACGTTAGGGAGGTTGATAATGGGCTTGAGCTCTACGTCCCCATTGAGGACACTAAGAGGATTTTGAGGATGCTTGGGCTCTACGAGAAGTTCTACGGTGAGCCAAGGAAACTACCCGGCATTGACGAAGCAATCAAGGTGCTTAGTAATTTCCCCATCAGGAAGTGGCACGTGCATGTTGGTAGAGAACGAAACTCAAGGGGTTATGAGTACGAAGAAACCTGCCTATTAATATCCCTAGGAAACTCAGAGGCTGCGGCCAAACTTAAGGAAGCCTTAACCAACATGGGCATTAGGGTTCGGAAGGTTGTGTGGGGCACCGTTGTGATTTGCAACCCGGAGGATAGGGAGTTGGTTACGAGGGCTCTGCAATCCCTAACTAGGCAGGGTAACGGTTAAACACCACCCTTTGCATGTGGTTAATCACCGTCTCTCCGGAGGCGGTAGAGGTTTGTTGTCTCCACCGTCTCCTTCTCGACGGTCGCCCCAGGCCCCCTCACCGCAGCGGCTCCCCACTAGTCGCCTAGGGTTCCTTGCCACTACGGATCTCGGAAACCCAGGGTAACTGTTAAGAAGTTCTAGAGCTAGGTTTTTAAATTTAACTGGGGATTAACCATTAACAGAAATAAGCACTACAAATAATCATGAAAACCAAAACAGCCCGTGTACACTTAGCATTAGAACCGTTAAAAAGCTTGGCCTTAAGGTTTATTGAGTTAGGCTTACCTCAGTAAACTTTAACCATGGCTTTAACCGCAGACTTACAGTGTACCTGAGCTTACTGGTGCGTTTAATGCTGCTGTTCCTGATGCCGTGTAGAAAATGTAGGTTGAGTGGAGATTCCAGTTGGTTGTCCCTGATGCCACCTGGCCGGAGACACCGTACCCGTTTATACTTATGCCGAGGTAGAAGCCGGTCGTCTCCTTAACGTTAACTTGAGATGCCGGTGGCGAGAAGTTAACCTTCGGTGTAGCTAAAGGTCCCCACCCACTCCACTTCTGGCCAGCAATTGTTATCATGTTCTTGAAGATATACCCAGGTATGCCACCGGTGTTTATCCAGGCTGTGGCCCAGTAAATGTTCACACAATCAGTCTCATACTCCACCCACTGCTGGGACCTAGTCACGGTTAACCCAAATAAACTCGTAAGAATTCACTCACCGTCAGCCTCAGCGGTCAAGTCACCGGGTGTCTTCGGCTTGAAGACTATTAGAGTTATGTTGTAAGGTATGTACCTAAGTAGAGCGGGGCTGTCTTATTGACCCTCTGCAGGACTGATGGATCCAACGTGTACGTAACCTTAAACATGGAGTTATTTGAATAAGCGGCTACGCCTGGAATCGGCCAGATGTTGGACATGAAGTAATTCAACGTAATGTTCCTCCCCCTGTACGTAACCCATCCCTTAAGTTCATTAGGTGCGATTAGTATTACCGCCCAGTTAAGCCTCATGAAGGCTCATGGGGCATCTTCGTAAAGTTGCCTAAACCCACTAATACTCGTTATGTTAAAGGTTAGGGTGGTTCCATTGGGTGACATCAAGGCGGCTAATCCACCTTTACTGAATTGAAGCATAGGGTATGGATTGGTTACTGTTGTGCCGTTGGGGTACGTAATAAATTCATTAACCTTAACCGTTAATCCAGCCGGTGGGTAGTATAGCATATTGTGCATCACAATTAGTATTGCTAGCGGAAGCAGCATAGCCACGCCAAGGGTAAGTAGCCCCCTTCTAGTGTAGCCGCACATAAGTTAATACACCACCTAGAGTTTTTTCGCAATGATGCATCATGTAATCTTACATGACTACCCGATAGTAACTTACCTAAGGGGACTTACATTAAAGCTTGGTGATAATCAAGGCGGAGTAAAAGGCTATATAACCTTAAAGTTAATAAAGCAGTGGCTTTAAGAGGGATCGTAATTTTTAGCTCTCCCGCTCGGTTTAGTGACTTATGTTTACATTACCTTACTACTGTAAGTACTTACTAGCTTCTTTGCCTTGTGCTTCCTTGGCTAATCCTTTTGACCTCCTTTTGACTACACTGCAGTGAGGGCTACTGGCTTTATGTATTTGGATTAAGTTACGGTGGCTTATGGAGTACCTTGCATTAGCTTGAAGGTGAAAATTAGCCGAGATAACTGTTTCCTGAAACTTTAAGGTTCGTTAATCCTCTCGGTTGAGCAGTTGCTCCATATGGAATTACTGTCCCATTACTCAATACTAATATGTATCCTCCATTAAAATTAATAACTTGTAGCTGGTATGCTAATATTTCACCTGCAACCGTTCCAGTTACATTTTCCCAGTTAAATATAGGGAGACCTGCAAGAAGATTCTCTGATGTTGCCTGATTCGTGTCTAATGCTTTTACTATGTTGTTTATCCATGGTTCGTACGTGTAGAGTCCGGCTACGTAGCCCTGGTTTATTAGATTGGAGTCAATTACTGGGTATTGTTGCCCGTTTATTGTTACATTCTCAATTGGTAGTGTTACTACCCCTTGCTTCCCCATGTCCCCTGCTCCAATTAGGTAGAATAGGCTTAATGGTACGAATGGTTGACCATTATATGGGTTTATTTGCCCAGCATTCTGGGCATTCAGCCATTGCATCTCGTTATACTGCTGAAGTAAGTATTGTCCATCTGTCCCTCCCAACACGAATTGCCCAAGGTCATGCAGGCCCCCATTTAAATCATAATACATAACATCCACCACTGGGTAAGGCTGTCCATTAATACTAACCATCTCCCCAGTAGGTACCAATGCAACGTATGGGGCATTTACATTAATATAACTAATCCTTAGGCCAAATAAGGAAAACCAACCCATCGACAAGGCGATTATTCCAAAGATCGCTAAGTCACTAACACCCACAATCACATACATCATAACCACACCCGTCCTCATAACTCACCACTAAATTATACAGTAGCTAAAATTTTTAAAAACCTTTCGTTTATTTAAATCATTACTATTGATGGAGGGAGTTTGGACTTTATTAGACTGCTCACAATACTCCAATGTTTTTAAAGCCACTAGGCAAATTAATTCAAGTAACCAGATTTGTAGCGGACAAGCATTGTGGGGTTTTTATTAGCATGGAGCTTAGTGGGTTCAGGTACATGGACTTAGTCATATATTGTCGTGTGTTGATGAGATGTCTCAGTTGAATTGAGGGTGGAGCTTGAGGAGCTCATGGGCTTCTCCTTCGACATGGTTAATTATTGATGAGGCACTTATTAAACTTCATCCAAATCTTTAAACAGGCGTACGCTGGACTATGAGACCATGTTAAGTTCTCCTAGTCGGAGCTATTAAGGCATATTTAAGAGGAAATTATAAAGAAAAACTCGTTTTTAATGTATCTTATTTTAGGCTTAGCTTATGCTAGTCTGTATGTTCTACTTTTCTCATCGTATATTAGCACTACTATTGAGGTTGGACTGGATATGAACATCACCTTGTTGTCCAACTCCGCTTCCCTCCTTAGTTTCAACTCATTATCCATGCTTAGTGAAGCTGCATCCTGCCTAGTGTTAATCCTAACATTTCCTGTGCTTGTTCCCTTTATTAAACTACTTATGTTCCTTATTAATGAGGTCATGTTCATTTTACTCACCTCAGCGGATCATTGGGAGGAGGCTTTATATACCTTACGCTTTAACCAGTTTAACCTATATATAGTTGCGGTTCAGATATATAGGCTTAGGGGCTACATAATATTACATTAGCCGTGTATCCCATACCCCTCACCACTAATGAAACCAATCCCTCAGGGTCCTGTTCATTGCTAATCCTGAATAGGTGCGTTGGGCAACCGCAGTCTGTTGAACCAAAGCCCAGCACAGCCGCCTCAATGCCACTGCCCCTAGCCAGTGCCTTAGCTAATTCATGTTCAATGAAGGCCTCCTTGACGTAGACGATACCGTGGATTATTGTGCTGTCCTCCATGAGCAGGTAATCTATGTGCCACCTTAACCTACCCTCCTTAAGCAGTGTAAGCTTAAGGTGCCTACCCACCCTAGCTCTAAAGCCACCCCTAGCCGATCCAACGTAGGCGTAGTATCCAGCAGGTAGGTTAACCAAGCCGAGTGAACCCACCTTAACTCTGACCTGATTTTTCAACCTAAGTATAAGTATGTACGTGCCGCCTACACTACCCAGCTCATTAATGCTACTGATGCACACGGTGGGTTTATCTCCCCTTGCGTTTAAGCTTTAGTGATGCCTAGGGTTTACGTGGTTGGGGCTGGCCCAGGGGACCCTGAGCTTGTGACGGTTAGGGCCCTTAGGCTCATTGAGTCCGCTGACGTGCTTGTCTACGATAGGTTGATACCCATGGAGCTCCTCAAGAGGGCTAAGCCTAATGCCGAGTTAATCTACGTGGGTAAGGAGCCGGGTAGGCACGTCATGGAGCAAGGTGAGATAAACAACCTACTGCTTAGGAAGGCCCTTGAGGGTAAGCTGGTCGTTAGGCTTCATGGAGGTGACCCATTCGTCTTCGGTAGGGGGTTTGAGGAGTGCAGCTTCCTGATTAGCAATGGGGTTGAATGTGAAGTGGTGCCCGGGGTGACTAGCGCCATAGCGGCGCCTGAGCAGTTCCTAATCCCAATACTGCTTAGAGGTGTGTCAAGTAGCCTAGCCATAGTGACGGGTAGGGAGGACCCGGGTAAGGGGTTTAGGGAAGTGGACTTCAGAAGGCTTGCAACCTCGGTGGGCACCATAATCATACTCATGGGGGCCTCTGAGACCTGCAGGATAGCTCTTGAGCTAATTCAGGGTGGGTTAAGTGAAGCCACGCCCGTCGCCATAGTAACCAGGGCTTACATGGAGAACTCAAGGGTCCTCTTCATAACCCTCGGTGAATTGGCTAAGTGCCAGGTTGCTGTTGAGAACCCGTCCGTTATCATCGTTGGTAGGTCGGTTTCACTCAGCCCCCTCTACAACACAAGCAACCCAATACGCCACTAATACCCTTAATTTAAGGTTTCACCAACCGGAATGGTGAAACTGGGTTCGTACCCTCATGCACTTAAGCTAAGGCTTAAATACCTTCGCTGATTAAGGTAATGTATGTCTAGTATAAGGGCCGTTAACGTTAAGGAGCATGAGAGGTTTAGGGGTGTTTACTGGATTGAGTTTGAGGATGGCTCAACTAGGCTAGCCACCAGAAACCTGACGCCGGGTAAGAGGGTTTATGGTGAACAGTTGGTTAACCTTGGGGGTGTTGAGTATAGGGTGTGGAATCCCTATAGGTCTAAGCTTGGGGCCGCTATAATGAATAGGCTTGAGGTTATGCCCATAGGCGAGGGCTCCAGGGTGCTTTACCTCGGGGCCGCCAGTGGAACGACGGTTAGCCACGTGAGTGACATAGTTGGGCCCAATGGGTTAATCTACAGTGTTGAGTTCAGCCCCAGGGTTTTCAGGGAGTTCATGCAGAACATAATTGACCAGGGTAGGTTAAATGTGATACCAATACTGGCTGATGCGAGGTACCCTGAACAGTACATTTCACTGGTTAAGGGGGTTGACGTAGCCTACATAGATGTTGCCCAGCCCTTCCAGGCTAAGATACTTGCCGATAATGCCGATGTCTACCTTGTTAAGGGTGGTCACGTGATGCTCGTGATTAAGGCCATGTCCATTGACGTGACTAAGGAGCCCTCCGAGACCTTTAAGAGGGAGATTGACGCACTTAAGGAGAGGGGCTTCGACATAGTAAACATGGTTCACCTGGAGCCCTACGACGTTGCCCACGCCCTAGTCATCGGCAGGAAGCAGTGAGGAAACCACCCTAATCAGCCTCCACGGCTCGGCATCAGTCTTAACCCCCTCACTGGAGAAGTGGGTCCTATGCGCCTCAATGCCCAGTTCCCCCAAACGCCTCAATAGGCTTGTTAGGCTCGGCACAACCCCCATGCCCTTACCCAGTTCCGTGACTGTGTAGTAGAGTGGTATGGGTAGGTTATCACTAATCGTACCCCTAATAGTGCCCGCAGCCCTCAACTCATGTTCAACGTTCTTAACAATGGATAGGGCATAGTCGATGAACTCCACGTCGCCAATGGGCCCAATCCAAATAGGCCCAGCAGCCACGCAGCCCCTCATGGTGAAGCCTGGGTACTTGTCCACGAACCCCCTCTCCAGTGAGCCCGGACAGTAGTAGGCGTAACCCAGGTTGTGGGCAGTCTCCCTAGCCATTCCCCGGTCCCTATGCACGGTTAGGCATACCCTGTAGTAGTGGCCCTCCCAGTAGGATAGGAGTGGCTTGATCCCCATGTCCATGACTAAGGCTTGCCTCGCTATGAAGCCGAGGAGCCCCCTTAACCCAATCTCCCTCGATAAGTGCCCCCTAAGTGGCTTAAACCCATACCTCCTAATGGCCTTATTGGCGTAGCTACCCTGAAGCACAGCTAGGTCTGTGGCTGTGGCGCAGAGTAGGCCCCCATGCCTAATTGAGTGTAGGGCTGCCCAGACGTATGGGGCTGGGGAGCCGTAGGGGTCTAGGTCAACCATATCGCACCTATTACTCACTAGGACCTCGTTGGCATCACCCCTCACCACCTTAATCTGGTCCCTTAAGCCATTCAGTTCAACGTTTCTGCCTGCCACCCTAACGGCCTCATCATCAATATCACCTGCAATAATCCTCTCAACCCCAGCCTCCTTAACATACCTTATGCTCCTAACCCCAGTCCCGGTGAAGGGCTCACACATAACACCGCCTCCACCTATGAGGTTCAGGTAGGCCCTAACCACTATGACTGAGACGCTCCTGTTGTTGGCCATGGCTGGGTTGTAGAAGACCGGGGCCCAGGCTGGCTCAATTCGTCCACCGGCAACATACCTACTCAGGTCGGGGGCGTAGAAGGAGACCTCCCCCTCCCTCAACACCACGTACATTAAGCGGTAATGATCCGGTCACTTAAATAGCTTAGTGTAGTTGAAGTAAACGGAATCCTCCACCGTGGCTGCGTCGACACCCTTTATCTTCGCTATCTCTGGAACCAACTCCCTAATCATGAGTGGGGTTAGCCTAATGCCCCTGTATTCGTATGGTCCATCACTCTCGGTCAGCATGAACCTGAGGGGCACCACCTCAGCAACCCTCCTAGACTTCTCCTGAATCTTAAGGGCTGCGTTCACGGAGATGTAGTATCCCTGCTCAGTTACATCACCTATCAGGTCCAGGGGACCTGTGTACCAGTGGAAAATTACCTTATCAACGTCAACCCTAGTAACCATATCGTAAACCTCCCTCCAGGCGTCTGGTGAGTGTATGTTTAGGACTAGGTCATATTCCTTAGCCATCCTGAGAAACTCCTCGAAGAACCTCCTCTGCCTATCAATTGTGTTTGGCGTGAACTTTAAGTCAAGGCCAACTTCCCCAAGGCACCTAACATCACCACCCTTAACCATACCCTCAATCAACTTAACATCACTGGGAGGCACCTTATCAACGTTCCAGGGGTGTATGCCAACGCACGGTGTTACGTTGCCGTATTCCTCAGCTAGCTTAACCACGGTTTCCGAGGATTTAACGTCCTCGGCCACGGAAACCAGTATGATACCCCCAAAGCTCCTTAATTCATCTGGGTTAAACTCGTATAGGTGGGTGTGTGAGTCAACAAGCATAACCCACAGTACGCTCATTAATTAAAAAGGTTACACCTGAAATGACCCCCTCTTCGCCCTTTGGAGAATGGAGTTATCATAACAACCATGATTCACCTTCAATCAATTACTAACCAAAAGTAACCTTCAAATAAACCTCCTCCCAATGAATAGATAAAGTGATTAACTTCACCTCCTTAATACGTGTCGAGGACCCCCGCGGTGGTGTGTTAAAGTTTGATTGAGTCTTCTACATAGCCATTACTGGCTATGGTTAATGTGTCTATGCCGTCTCCTGATGTTGGGTCCCTCGCTATGGCTTCTTTTATGGCCTTGATCGCCAGTTCCTTGGCCTCCTTCACGGTTATTTCACTGCTGTAGCCTGTCTCAATTATGCCTATTGCCGTCCTTGCCCCATTGCCCAGTGCCGCGTAGTCGTCCTCAATGAGTGAACCCCATGAGTCCAGTATGAATAACCTCGGCCCCTCCTCATCGATTCCGCCGACCATGGTCTCGGCTATGTAGGGCATGTACTTGTTTTGAAATAGTATAATGCTGAGCAGTTTAGCAGCCGCCCTAACTGAGACTGGGGTCTTGGTTTCTATCTCCAGGTTGGCTATGTTAGCCCTAATCACCTTGGCTATTGTCTGTATGTCGGCCAGTATCCCAGATGAGGCTATCCCTATCCTATTCGTTATTGGGTAAACCTTCTTACCGGACTTGCTCATTAGGTAGAAGCCATACGAGACCCTCTTCTCAGCCGCTAACACAACACCATCCCTAGCCCTTATGCCCACCGTTGTACCCGTCATTAACTCAATTTGGTCCGACACAGCTACCCACCATCATAGCCCCACTCGGGATACTTTTAACTTTAACTAGGTGTGGACTGTTTTATTAATGGGCCTTTAATGGGGATTCTCAATGTACCTGAACTCAACGTTACCCTACATTCCCACGGCTGAGGAGGCCATTAGGCAGTTCACCGCTAGGTACAGGTCCATTGAGGCTAAGTCACCCAGCCCCCTCCCTAGCCTTGAGAGGCTTAGGAGACTTGAGGTGGCTAGGGTTAGGGGTACGTCCAGTTGGTTGATTAACCTGTTTAGGGGTATAGCCTACAACATGCCCTTCATAAACGACTTGCATCCGTTTTACAGGGAGTTAGTGGGGTTGATGATAAACGTTGATGAGTATAGGCATGCTGTGGGTAAGCTCGTTAACTCAAGCGTGGCCATAGGTAGTATAAGTAGGGACGCCTTAAGGGTCATTAGGGCTGCGGGGGATAGGGATGAGATAGTTAAGGCCAGGAGGATGTTCATATCAAGGATCATTGACCTAATCAATGACCTGGGCCCAGAGTTAAGGACCCTTAAGGAGACTTCAATTAAACTGTCCAAGATACCCTCCATAAACGTTGAGAAGCCCACGGTGGTTGTGGCTGGAATGCCCAACACGGGTAAGAGTAGCTTCGTGGCCTGCGTCTCAACCAAGAAGCCTGAGGTTGCGGATTACCCATTCACCACTAGGCAACTCATAATAGGCCACGTTAAGGTTTACGGGATGTACGCTGTTCAAGTCATAGACACACCCGGCCTCCTGGATAGGCCACTCAGTGAGAGGAATAAAATTGAGCTTCAGGCGATATTGGCGTTGAGGCACCTATCAGACGTGGTAGTCTTCATGCTTGACCCAACCCTCCACGGTGGCTGTGAGCTTAAACCACAGTTAAACCTGCTAATGGAAGTTAAGCAAAGCTTCAAGGCAAACATAATCGTGGCGATTAACAAGGTTGACATAGCCACCGGTGATGAGGTTAAGAGGACTGTGGACGCTGTAAATAGCCTTAACCTACCGTACAGGTTAATATCAGCCCTGAGGTGTGAGGGTACCGGGGAGTTGGTTAATGAGCTGGTGAATGGCCCATTGAGGGGTAAGCTTGAGTCATACCTAAGGGCCACTCATGAAAGGGCCGTTAGATCAGGGTTAGGTGAGTAATGAACTGAAAAATTGTTTATAAACACCGGTACCCTGGGGACTTATGCAACAGCCACCACACCCATTAACGTACAAGTTCGTTAGGTACTGCGTCAATAAGGCGTACTCCAGGTTGATCGCTGGATTTAAGGAGAACGACGCCAACGTACTCTACTCAATAGAGACAATAATCAATGAGCTGAGGAACGCCGAGAATGGTTTCAAGAGCTTGAAGGACGTGGTCAACTTCCTAACAGGTGACTTCCTGATGGAGTACAAGAGGGCGATAAGCACCCTGAGGAGCGACCTGGTCACCCAGTTATTTAGGGATATTCTAACGAACTGTATGGAGCTTGATGAGGTTAAGGGTGATGATGAGGTTAAGGGTGTGTTGAGGAGTGTCATGGATAAGATGGCCTCGATTAAGCCCGAGGAGAAGCTTGCCGAGGAGGTTAACGCGGCGTCTTAACTGGTTAAAGTGGGTTTATTTCAAGCACGGTCTTGACGTCCTCGTGGGTCCAGGAATAAGCCTCCTGGTAATTGTCCAGGGTAGCCCTCTTGGTTATCAGCCTACTCAGCCAATCCCCAAACCTATCTTTAGCATCGGCCATGTGCCTAAGGCCCATTTCAAAGTGCTTAACACCAGCGTTAACGGAGCCCACAATAACCTTGTTGTTAAGCACTGAGTCCGTCATTAAGTCCCCAAGGTTGCTTATTGAGCCACCAGGTGGGTAGACGCCGAGCAGCACCATTACGCCGTTTGGGGCTAGGTGCCTCAAGCCGTCAACCGTGACCTGGGGTGAACCAGTGGCCTCAACCACTATGTCGAATGAACCCTCAACGCTGGTTAACGCGGCGTCCACGTAGGTGCCTCCCAAATCCCTAACCAGCCTTGCCTTAAGGCTATCAGGGGGCCTAGTGGCAACCGTCACAGTGCTCAGCCCCATTAACCTAAGCACCATGGTGGAGAGGAGCCCTATGGGGCCGGCGCCGAGTATTAGGGCATTGGTTGGCTTCCAGTCGAACCTAGCCCTACCTATACTCATGGCCACGTCAATGCCCTTCTCCACAACACTAAGGGGCTCCGTTAAAACAGCCACGTCCACAAGCTCCTTAGGCACCTTAACTAGGTACTTGGCATCTGTGACTGAGTACTCGGCGGCGTGCCCATGCAGCCCCCATATGCCGTGCTCAACGTAATGCCCCATGGGGCAGTAGTCCACCGGCAGATTGCAGTTAACAGGCCTCCTAACCGTTGGTATGACCACATCACCCACGGACACGTTATCCACACCACCCCCCAACTCCTCAACCACGGCCAGGGCTTCGTGGCCGAGTATGAGGTATTGGCTGCCTGGTGGAGCCTTACCATACTTCCCCTCTATAATCTCCTTATCGGTACCGCAGACGCCAACCCTAATCGGCCTTAGAAGTACTTGCCCATTGCCCGGCTTAGGCTTATCAACATCCCTGAGCCTAAGGGACTCAGGTACCCCTGGGATTACTGTTACGGCCTTCACTGGCGCCACAGGCTGATGCGTAATTTAACCCTTTTGCCCTATGCGAATCAACAATGGGCTAATTTCAGTCTTCTTATTCATTTATGACGCCTATTACCATTGATGACTATCAAGTTAGGTTTAGAATCTAAATGTTTTGATTATGCTCTTAGGTTTCCGAGATCCATGGTGGTTGGGAACCTAGGCAGCTAGTGGGGAGTCGCTGCGGTGAGGGGGCCCGTCGAGAAGCAGACGGTGGAGATAACAAGCCTCCACCGCCTCCAGAGAGACGGCTAGGGTATTGAACCTTCGAAGGGTGGAGGTTCATCAACCCCCTCCTCACCCCTTAGGGCTGCCTCAAGGACCTTTATTGAGTTTAACCTGGAAAGCATCCTATTATTGTTGCCGCAGTAGGGTGAGTAGACGCACCTGGGGCACCCATCCCTGCAGTTGCAGGATGTGACTATGCTGTAGGCCACGTCAATAACCTTATCAATCCTCTCCATGAGTAGCCTAGTCACCCCGGAACCCCCTGGGTATGAGTCGTAGATTATGATGTGGCCCGTTGGGTATGAGATACCGCCCATGTCGGTTGGGGCCGCGTTTACAATAACCTCACCGGCCGATATTAAGACGTGCTCCGTGGCGTGGTAAGCCTTACCCCTCTCAACCATGTCCCTTAGCTCTATGGCTGAGAATTGGACTGGGGGCATGTTTAAAACTATGCCCTTAGTCCTAAACCTATACCTTATCGGCTCATTAAGCCTATACTCACCTAGGGTTTCGTTGCCGCTCATCCTCTTCACGACGTAGCCGTAAACCTCTTCCTCGATATCGAGGACGGCGTACCTTATTGGAATACCCCTATACCTAGATTCAGCAATAACGTTAACTACGGTGGGGTTGCTGTTGTAGAGCGCCTTCGTGACTAGATCACTTGAGTCCTCAGGGGTGACTATGGCCCTCCTACGCTGTAGGTCCAGTTCAAGGACCCTGTAGGTTGAGCCGCCGTGCATGTATATTGCCCCTGGGTGGAGCTCCCTAATCGCCATTGGGAGTTCCCTATACCCAACCACACCTCCTCCCCTGCGCCTAATCAAGACGACATCCCCATTACCCCTAATAACGTTGAATGAATTAATGGCCCTAAGCCCGTTCTCGGTTAGGAAGACTCTATCGCCCCTAACCGAGACTAAGCCCTCATTGCTAAGCTTACCCACCAGGTACCTCAAGTACTCGTCTAGTTCGCTCAGTCTCACAGCGGACTCCTTAATCATGGCCAACAGGTGCCTAGTGGCTATTTCATCATTGTTCGGCTCCATGAACATGGGTTCAGGTGACCTATTGTAGAACTCCTCGGGGTGGCTAGCGTAGTAGGTGCTCATTGGGTCATCGCCAAGCACCTGGACTACGTAGGCCCTCTGCCCCCTCCTACCAACCCTACCAGCCCTTTGAAGGTACTTTATGAAGCTGGGTGGGTTTGTGGCTAGTACTGCGAAGTCCGCGTCGCCTATGTCTACCCCGAGCTCCAGGGTTGGTGTGGCCAACACAACCCGTAACTCACCCCTCTTGAACATGTCCTCCACTCTACGCCTCTCATCAGGCCTTAAGCCAGCCCTGTGCACGGCAACTTTATCACCAACCCCAGCTGAGTTAACCATCCTCTTAACCACCTCAACCATCCAGTGGCTATCGGCGAACACGAGGCACTTCTTATTCAGCTCAACGCAGAGCTTAACTAGGTTAACAACCTCCTGTAACTTGCCCCTCTTAATGGGCCTAAGCATGATGTGTATTAGCTCACCCCTCACTCCCCTAATGCCATCAATATGCACCACTGGGGATTCCGTCAGACCCTCGAAGTACTGGGCTGGGTTGCCTATTGTAGCCGAGGCGGCAGCGAACCTAACACCTGGGTTTAGACGCCTAATCCTCCTTATCAGGTAGTGCAGGTGGGATCCTAGGACGCCGTTGTATACGTGAACTTCATCTATAACCACGTAATCCACCGTGGACATGAACCTCCTGAAGGCCGGCACATGTACCAATGCGGTGTTCAACATGTCGGGGTTAGTTAGGACCAATGCGTAGTCGCCACCGTAAACACACCTCCTAACCTCGGGTGGTGTATCAGCGTCATACGTTGCAACCCTTAGGCCTAATGGCTCGGCCAGGGCCCTAAACCTGGATTCCTGATCCCTCGCCAAGGCCTTAGTCGGGTACACCACCACCTCCCTCCTACCGCCAAGCGCCCTAGCCAATATGGGCACTATGAAGGCCTCAGTCTTACCTGTACCAGTCCCCGACGTTATGATGACGTTTCTACCGCCCGTTATCTCCAGGTAAGCCCTATACTGATACTCGTACAGCTTACCTATACCCATTGACCTGAGGACCTCGGCCAATTGAACAGGCTTAACGTTACCCACATCGACGCTTGGCTCCACCCCACTACCCCTCTCGGCCATTGCGTAAATGAGCTGGTGGTTACTGTCGGCTATCAGCCTCGACAAGACCTCGTCGTTCCTGGCCAATTCAAGTATGGCTAACCTCCTCGATTTCAATAATACCCACCAATACTGCAAAAAGGGTTTAACCGTGTTTAATAAGCCTTAGGGACGAGGGAGGATTTAGAGGATCTCCTGATAAGGGGCACCAGCCTATTCACCACGTTGGCAGGCACCTTGTAGACTGATAGGGCTATTTCGTGGATAAGCCTATTGGTTGGTGCGCACTTCTCAAGGCCTAGCCTCACGCAGTAGGCGTACTTCTCAATCCTAACCTCATTTTGGCTTGCGAAGCGCCCGAGTGCAATGCCCTCAGCCACCTTTGTGGCTATGTAGAACTTAACATAGTTAACCAACCTCTGCCTTAAGGGCTCAAACACGTCATAAAACACCTTATACGTCTTAGCTATGTCATCCTCCGGCATAAAACCTAGTACCGCCCCAGTGTAGACCAACCTATAAACCCTGAACACCCTCTCCTCCAGTGAGTCGCCGAGGGCTTGATTATCCTCGATTAAATTCCTAAGCGCTGTCCTGGACTCATCACCGTTGTAATTCCTGATTACGCCATAGGCCTTATCCGAGGTTAACTCAACCTTAAACAATGAGCCATATTCTTCCTCAACGTCGTGCATGGTCACAAGCCCCATCCCGTAGACTCCAACCACGTATACAGTTGCCAATTCCTTATCGTAAATATCTATCTTAGTTAACCCCCTAAAGGGCTCTATGTCATGCTCCTCATAATACTTAGCCAGTAGGTTAACCAATTCACCCCTTGATACAACCTCCCCACGAAGCACCTTATCCCAAAGCTCAACCGCAACATTAACCCTCTCTCTATACAAGTCCTTAATCTCAACCATACTCCCCACTTCCTGCCTCCTCAGGGGTCGTTGAGGCTAGGATTAATAAAAATTTGCCCAAGATGAGTCACTTAGGTAATTTAACGCCAGATGGTCGTTAAGTTTATAAAGACCGATCCTATATAGGTGTTGGTGAGTTTGTATTGAAGGGACGATACGCAGGGTTTGCATAATAGGCGCCAGCGGCGTCATAGGCGGTGAATTACTTAGACTACTGCTAAACCACGGCAATGTTGAGGTCGTCTGCGCAACGTCAAGGAAGTTCGCCGGCGAGTTCATATATAGAATACACCCAAACCTGAGGGGATTCACAACACTAAGGTTCATACAGCCGACCATGGACGGTATACTTAAGACCGAGCCCGATGCAGTATTCCTTGCACTGCCCCACGGTGAATCAGTTAAGTGGGTTCCCAATATTATTGAGAGTGGTTTACTGGCTGTGGATTTAAGCGCCGACTTCAGGCTGAAGAACCCTGAGGATTACGTTAAATGGTACCACTGGCCACAGCCACACCCATACCCAGACCTACTTAAGGCTGCTGTTTACGGCCTGCCTGAACTGCATAGGGAGGAGATTAAGGGTGCCAGGATAATAGCGGTACCAGGCTGCATGGCCACTGCATCAATAGTTGCCCTGGCCCCAGCTGTGAAGGAGCACCTTGTTAACCAAGACTTCATAGTGGTTGATGCAAAGATAGCCAGCAGCGGTGCAGGTGCTGAGGGTACCGTCCTGGATTACCACTGGCACAGGACCCACGTGGTTAGGCCTTACCAGCCCGTTAATCATAGGCATACCGCTGAGATAGAGCAGGAGTTAAGCCTAATAGCTGGAGGCCCGGTTAACGTGGCCTTCACTCCACATGCTGTTGACATGGTTAGGGGGATTTTCATAACTGGCCATGCTAAACTCACCAGGAGCGTTAATGAGGTTGATTTGTGGAAGGCCTACAGGGGGTTGTATGGGAATGAAAGGTTCATACGCATAGTCAAGGATAAGGCTGGGTTAGCCCACTACCCAAGCGTTAAGTACGTGGTTGGCACAAACCTGATTGATGTGGGTTTTGAACTGGACCAGAGGCTTAACCGCCTTGTGGTTTTCTCAGCCATAGACAACCTAATCAGGGGTGCGGCTGGGCAGGCCATACAGTCATTCAACATAGCGCAGGGGTTCCCAGAGGATGAGGGGTTGAGGTACATTGCACCATACCCCATGTAGGTGGTTTCAATGATACTGGTTAAGGTGGGCGGCTCCGTGATATGCAATGGAGGGTTGGATAAGGTGGTTAACGACGTGGCACCTGGCACCATTCTAATACATGGCGGCGGCTGCATGGTCAACAGCATGATGGAGAGGATGGGTATTAAACCAATCATCCTAAAGCACCCGAACGGTTACACGAGTAGGTACACTGATGAGGAGACGTTAAAGGTCTACGTAATGACCATGATGCTCATAAATAAGCTCTTAGTGAGTAAGCTTGTAGCAAGGGGGGTTAGGGCAATAGGCCTAAGCGGCGCTGACCTAAACCTAGTTACGGCTAGGAGGAAGGAGAAGATCATGATAATCGATGATAGAGGTAGGACGAGGGTTATTGACGGGGGCTTCAGCGGTAAGGTAACAGACGTCAACGTTAAGCTCGTGCAGTCGTTAATGAGCAGCTCAGACGTATTGGTAATCAGCCCAATAGCAGTCTCACCCGAGGGTATGCTGCTCAATGTTGATGGTGACCAAATAGCCGAAAACCTAGCCATATCAATGGGTGTTAAGGGGCTCATAATCTTAACCAACGTTGACGGCGTGTTAATCAACGGTAAGCCCGTAGGCAAGGTTACTAGGGATAATGCACAGCAGGTTTTACCACACACCACAGGTGGCATGAGGAGGAAGCTTGAAACCGCGCTTAAGCTGAGTGAGAGGGGTATTAGGACGATTATTGCCAATGGTTTGAAGGATAACCCGATACGATCAGCCCTTGCCGGTGAGGGTACCGTAGTGGAGTAGTTGACCAGGACTAATGGGTACTGTATTTGACTATTGACGATAGTCCACTTAACATAGTGCTCATAATTTTCTTTACTTATATCGAAAAATTTATAAACACAGGGGGGTAGGGGTAATTATGCAGGCGCTTAAGGTAACCTGCAAGGTATGTGGAACAGAGTTCGACCTACCTGGGGATGTAATGGATGGTGAGTTAACAAGCTGCCCGACATGCGGCACTAAGTATGTCGTTAAGATAACGAAGGACAGTGTAACACTTGAGGAGTTTAAGGGCGATGTTGAAGATTACGGGGAGTAGGTGGTTTCTATTGAAGTACACCTACTCTACGATATAGCCAGGTTGGAGGAAAAATTACTCAGCAGTGAGTTAAGTAAACGCGGCTTAAACGTCAAGCTGATTAAGGTTAACGCCATTGATTTAGGCAGTAGGGTAATGGATGCCGTTGGGTTGATTAGAGTTGCTGGTAGGAGCAGGGTGCTGCCATTATCATTCATCTACCAGGAGGTGGGTCTTGGATCGATAAACAGCTTCAACAGCCTCATAATAACCCACGATAAATTCCTCACACTTGTCAAGTTAAGCAAGGCGGGTGTCCCAATACCGCGAACAGCGTTGTTGCTTGATTATTCGGGTGATGGTGACGCCGCCTCAGCCCTACTCAAAACCCCACTAATAATTAAGCCGACTGATGGTTCATGGGGTAGGTTGGTTGCCCTGGCTAATACGGTTAGGGAGGCTGAGTTAATCTTAAGGAGTTACAGGGAGGGTCCGCTACTTAGCCAGGAGTACGTTAAGAAGCCTAAGAGGGACATTAGGGTTACTGTTGTTGGCGATAGGGCTGTGGCGGCTATATACAGGTACAGTGATGACTGGAGGACTAACACAGCTAGGGGTGGTCTAGCTGTCCCGGTTAAAATTGACCCTGAGCTTGAGGACATTTCGGTTAAAGCCAGTACAACAGTTGGCGCAACCTACTCAGGCGTTGACGTGGTTGAGTCTGAGAGGGGCTACCTGGTTATTGAGGTTAATGGGGTTCCTGAGTTTAAGAATGTTCAAAGGGTGACCGGTGTTAATGTAGCTGGTGAAATAGCTGAGGAGGTGGCTAGGTTAATCACCTCTTGAGTAGGTTGATGATTGCCTTAGCCAGTTCAAAACCAACCCTAACACCACTAACCCTACTAACCGCCTTAAACTCAGGTATACCATTAACTTCACTTATGTAGTAGCCGTCCTTACCTATAAGTAGATCAACCCCAGCGTAGAATGCCTTAACAGCCTCAGCAGCCTTAATGGCGTACTCGCTCAGCTCATCACTTACCTTAACGGGCATTGCATAGCCACCCCTAGCCACGTTACTCCTCCAGTCACCCTGCGGCGGCCTCCTCATCATGGCGGCAACCACTGAGCCGTTAATTATGAATACCCTCAGGTCACTTCCATCACCAATCCTCTCCTGAACCAGTATGGGTAAGTGATCCCTCGCATGCCTCATCAGTAGGCTCAGTTCGCCATCATTAACCACGGCTGTTAACCTACCCCACGAGCCTGAGGCTGGCTTCACTATGCGTCCACCCTTAAGTAAACCATCAGCCATAGGCTCAAAGACCACGTAGGTGTCCGGTACAGGTAAACCAGTCTTCTTAAGCAACGCCGTCGTCACTGCCTTATTCCAGGTGATGGATAGCGTTAAGTAGCTGTTCACTGTTGTGCCACCGGTGGACTCGATAATACCAGCCATAGTTATTGCAGTCTTATGGTTAAGGTTCCTGATTAGAAATACGCCATCAACCTCCCCTATGTGAAGTGGCGTGTTTGATTGAAGCCTATTAACGCTGACACCTAGTTCACTGAAGGCCTTGATTAAATCCACCTCCTCCTCCCTGAGGTAATCGTAGGTTATGGTTAGCATCATGGTTGGTCACCGTTGGTAAATTCCCCTTCCCAGGGCTTAACATTCAAGACTCCACCATTCCAGTACCACCTCAGTGCCTTAGCCAATTCAACCCCAAGCGTTGAGTCGAGTAACATGGGTGTTGAGGTGTCTGCGGCCAGTCTACGGGTTAAGTAGTCCTTATCCTCCGTTGAACCACCCGTGATGAGTATGTCTATCTTACCCTGCTTCAACATGTTGCGGGCCTCATCCCCATCATCAATTACCCTTAACCTTGAGCTAAGCATCCCCTTAACCTCCTCAATGTTCTTCACGTGGTCCTCATCGTAAGTGTAGACTAGGGCACTCCCCTCAGGTATCCTTGAAGGCACGGTTGATAGCCATGACTTTAGGAGCGCCTCCTCCAGGGTGGCTCCGCTTGACGCAACCTCACCGGTACTGTACATAACAGGCCCTAGCCTTGGGTAAGCACCCCTAATCCTCGTCCATGAGAATTGAGCCGACTTAACCCACCACTCCCTCGGCCTAACCACCCTAACCCCATCGAAGCCGAGCCCATGTAGCGCCGCCTTTAGGGCCGTTTTAGCTAGGTTAAGGCCTGTTGCCTTACTGCTCAGCGGCATTGACCTACTGGCCCTAACGTTAGCCTCAATCACATACACCTTATCCGCCACTATGAATTGAACGTTTAATGGGCCCTTGACGCTAAGTTCAGTGGCTATTAAGTGAGTTACCTTAGCCATCTCGTTGACCTTACCTTCACTTAACCGGTAGGTTGAGCCATTGGGCACGAGGACCATTGTGCTATCCCCGGAGTGGACCCCGGGGGGTTCTACATGTTCTATGGGGACTAGTATGGTTCCCTTACCATCACTGACACCGTCAGTCTCGGCTTCAACTCCACCCTTTAAAAACTTTGACACCAACACAGGATGCTCTGGACTTATCCTAGTAGCCTTATCAACAAACCTAGTCAATTCACCCCTATTCCTAGCCACACCCATGTAGGTGCCCCCCAGGACGTAACTGGGCCTAACTATAACCGGGTAGTCAAGCCACCTCTCCACTAGGTCTATCAACTCACCCATACTGCTGGCGTAGGCCCACGGGGGCTGGGCTACGTTTAACCTGTCGAGTAGTTTGGAGAACTTAACCCTATCCTCAGCCAAGTCTATTGAGCCTGGGCTTGTGCCAAGTATCCTGGAGTCGCCTATCCACAGGTGGGCCTTACTGTAAAGTCTCTGTCCAATCTGCCCTCCAGCCCACAGGACCACGAACTTAGGGTTCTCCTTGTTTACTATCCACCTCAGGGTCTCCGGGGTTAACTCATCGAAGAATAGTTTATCGGCGAAGTCCCAGTCTGTGCTCACTGTCTCCGGGTTATAGTTAACAACCCCAACCCTGTACCCCATTTCCCTAAGGCCAAGGACAGTGTTGACCACGGACCAGTCGAACTCCACACTGACCCCAATCCTAAACACCCCGGCGCCGATGACTAATGCATCAACCCCAGGGCCCGTGTCATCATCAACCTCACCGGCGTTGGTTAGGTATAGGTAGTTCGTGGCCGCTGGCCATTCACCGGCTAGGGTATCTATTTGCTTAACAACCTTAACCACCCCCTGTCTCAGCGATGCACCAATGCCCCTCAGCTGATCCTCGCTGAAGCCTAATGCATAAACCTCATCAGCGGGTAATTCACCACCACCTTTAAGCAGCTCGTAGGCGTCCACAACATTTTTGATGGCGTTTATGAAGAACTTGTCCACGCCAGTCCACTGGGAGATTTCATCAACACTGTAGCCTTCCTTGAGTAGGCGTGCGGCGTATAGGAACCAGTACGGCTTCCTCTCCTTAACAACCTTAACTGCGATGTCTACGGGGGTTTCATTGTATATGCGCCCACCCACCAGGCCTGGTTCACCTATATCAAGCATCCTAACGGCCTTCTGCCAAGCCTCCTCAAGGGTCCTGCCTATTCCCATAACCTCACCTATGCTCATCATCTCTGGGCCAAGGGATTCATCGACGTTGAACCTGTCGCTCTCCCACCTGGGTATCTTAACCACTATGTAGTCTAGGCTTGGCTCAAAGGCTGTTATGGTCTTACCGGTGACCCTGTTGAGTAGTTCACTTAACCTGTAGCCTAGGGTTAACTTGGCCGCTATGTAGGCTAGTGGGTAGCCTGATGCCTTACTTGCCAGTGCACTCGACCTACTCATCCTTGGGTTTGTTTCAACAACATACATTTCAGGGCCATTGTTGTTTATGGCCACCTGCACATTACACTCACCCACGAGTCCTATGGACTCGGCCACCTTGATTGATATCAACCTAGCCCTCTGGTACTCATCGTTGGTTAAGGTTAGGCATGGGGCAACCACCACGGAATCCCCTGTGTGGATCCCCATTGGGTCCACGTTCTCCATGCACACTACGGCCACGGATTCTCCATGTGAGTCCCTCATCACCTCGAACTCTATCTCCTTCCAGCCGCCGATGTACTTCTCAATCAAAACCTCCTTGATCTCGCTCTGGGCCAGCGCCTTATGCATCCTACTTATCAACTCCTCATCACTCCTAGCCACAAAGGCCCCTGCACCACCCAGGTTGAAGGATACTCTGGCCAATACTGGGTAGCCAATGCTCCTAGCTCCGCTTAGTGCCTCGTCAATGCCGTGGACTGTTATTGACTTAAGGACCGGTAGCCCTCTGCTTTCCATTAGCCTCTTGAACAGTTCCCTACTTAGGGCGCTCCTAATGCCCTCTATTGGTGTGCCAAGTACCCTGATGCCGTAGCGCCTAAACACGCCTAGGTCGTTTAGGTTTACGCAGGCTGACAACGCTGTTTGCCCACCAAAACTGCATGCCACTGCGTCTGGTCTCTCGCTCTCAATGATACTCTCCAGGAATTGGACCTTAATCGGTGCGAAGTAGACCTTATCAGCGAACACGTTCGTGGTTTGGACGGTGGCTACATTTGGGTTAACTAGGATTGTCTTAATCCCCTCCTCCCTATAAGCCTTCAACGCCTGTATACCGGAGTAGTCAAACTCAGCAGCCTCAGCCACCTTAATGGGGCCGCTGCTTATAACCAACACACTCCTTATATCCAACTGGACTCACCCTTAACCATGCCTATGAACTTGTCGAAGACCCACCTAGTGTCCACGGGTCCTGGCCTGGCCTCCGGGTGGAATTGGGTTGTTATTATTGGTAAATATTCGTGGTAAAGCCCCTCAACGGTGCCGTCATCCGGCTGAACCGCCCAGACCCTGAGCCCAGTGTCCCTAAGTGATGATGCATCGACGGCGTAGCCATGGTTATGCGTTGTTATGTAGACCTTACCTCTGATTAAGTCGACCACGGGCTTGTTAATTGCCCTATGCCCATACTTCATCTTGTATAGCCTCGCGCCCATGCCCAAGGCCACTAACTGATGGCCAAGGCATATGCCTAATGTGGGTTTACGATCCCTAACCACGTCGGTGACTAGGTCAGTTAGGTCACCTAGGAGTATTGGGTTACCTGGGCCGTTGCTTATCAAAACCCCGTCGCAGTCGTCAAGTGCCCTCTGCCACATTAGGCATGGGTAGCGCACGACCTTAACACCCCTACTGGTCAACTCCCTAACTATGCCCAGCTTAACGCCGCAGTCGATTATGCCTATGCATGGGTCCTCCCCATCGTAAACTATGGGTTCCCTAGGTGAAACCATTTCGGTGAAGTTAACCGAATCGTACGGTGGGGCATCCTTAAGTAGGTGTAACCCCCTCTCTGGGTCATTGGCAATGGCACCCATTAAAACGCCGTACTCCCTGAGCTTAACGGTTAATGCCCTTGTGTCAACCCTGAAAACCCCTGGGATGCCTTGGCTCTTAAGCCACTCATCAAGGCTCATCGTTGACCTGTAGTGGCTTGGCTTAGTTAAATCAAAGATAACAACCCCATTAACCTGAATCGAATCACTCTCCCACTGATCCTGGGAAACCCCATAATTACCTATCAGTGGGCTGGTGAAGACGAGTATCTGGCCCTTATATGATGGGTCCGTTAGCGATTCAGGGTAACCCACGTTAGCCGTGGTGAAGACAACCTCACCAACAGTCTCAGTGTCTGCACCGAAGGCGTAACCCTTGTAAATGCTGCCATCTGCAAGCACCAGGTAGCGCCTTCTATAACTCATGCTCGTCCCATCATATCAACAACCCCCACTACAGGCTTCACTTATAAACTTTACCGCTTTAAAGGGCTGTGCGCCTTAGGCATTCCCCCTTAACCTAAGTTAATTAACTAACAGTCATGGTGCATAACCTTTTTAAGACGCAACGAGAGTTCTCTCCTAATGTTAAGTGACCTTGTTCAGGAGCCACCCATAGTGGCGACTTCAAAGGATAGATTATCATCCATAATGCCTAAGATGAGGGGGTTAAGGGTGCATACAGTGCCCGTGGTTAACGAGTCCAATAAGCTCATCGGGGTCATAGACTACAGGGACCTGTTGCGAAGGAAGGCGCCGCTTGGGTCTAGGGTAACGTCCGTCATGCTACCACCCCACTCCCTAAACGTAAACATGGGTATTGATGATGCTGTTAAGAGGTTTTATGAGGTTAGGCTTAGGGAGTACCCGGTTATTGACGGCAGCGGTAAGTTAGTGGGTATTTTAACCAGGAGTAGGTTGTTGATGGCAATTAAGGATCAGCTACCGGTTAACGCCAAGGTCAGTGACTACATGACTAAGCCTGCCTTAACGATAACTCCAAGTGATGATGTAGCTAAGGCTAGGTGGATAATGCTGAAGCATGGGGTTAGTAGGCTACCTGTGGTGGATGGTGGTAGGGTTGTGGGTATAGTGACCTTAACCGACTTAATAGAGAAGATATACTACGTCTCAATGCCGAGGAGGGCGAGGAGGGGTGATGTGTCAGGTGAGGAGGAGTTGCTGGCTGCACCGGTCAGCAGTGTAATGACAACGCAAGTGTACTCAATATCCCTCAATCAGCCCTTGGCCAGGGCAGTGGACATGATGGTTGAGAGAGGTGTCACGGGCCTAATAGTGCTGGATGGTGAAGGTGTAGTTGGTGTATTATCGGGTAGTGACGTACTTAAGGCATACATGGACTCAAGGAGGATAACACTACCCATTCAAGCCAGGATAGAGATAAATGATGATGCCAAGCCGTTGATAGAGAAGGTGATTAACAACCACCTTGAGAAGATAAGTAAACTGGTTAACGTAATAGACTTCAAAGTTGACATAAGGGCTAAGGACTCAGGAAGGAGGTATGAAGTGACGGTTAGGCTCAAGGATGATAGGGAGCTTCACACAGCAACGGCGGAGGATAGGGACCCGGTGAGCGCAATCAGGGAGGCCATGGATAAGGTACTTCAGGGCATAATTAAGGACATATCGAGGAGGAGGGATACGAAGAGGAGGGGTAAGGCGCAGGCATAGGGGTACACCCATCACCGTTCGCCATGAAGCATTACTCATGAAATAATTAATATAAAGTATTTATAAGTTCGCTGAAGGAGGGTTAGTGATGCTGTACTATGACATTGAGCCCACCGGGATACCTGGGTTAGACGAGGTCATTGGCGGTGGGTTGATTAGGGGGAGGACGTACCTGGTAACTGGCGAGACTGGTGTTGGGAAGACCCTCTTCTCACTGTCATTTTTGATAAATGGGTATAGGCTTGGGGAACCCGGCATATACGTGTCCGTTGATGAGACCTATGAGCAGTTCGTCAATGGCGCCTTAAGGTTTGGCTGGGACATAAACGCCTTAACTAGGACAGGCTACTTCAGGGTGCTTGTACCAGAAATGGACATCCTAGATACTATAAGGGAGAAGGATCCAACCGTGGTGGCTAAGATGATGGTTGAGTCCATAGCCGAGTACGCAGCCTCCATCGGCGCCAAGAGACTTGTCATAGACCCCATAGCGCCGTTGGTAGCCATGGAGAAGGATGTGCAGGTGTTGAGGGAGTACATAAGGGAGTTGGTCATGGGCATTGAGAGGAGGATCCAGGCAACCACAATAATAACAACGGAGGTGCCGGCTGGGTCAAGGGCAATATCTAGGTATGGTGTAGAGGAGTTCCTGGCAACCGGAGTATTCATACTTGGGTTAGCTAGGTCAGGCAACGGCTTCAAGAGGTACATTTTCATAAGGAAGATGAGGTGGCAACCAGTGCAGCCATCAGTATATGAATTCACGATAGAGAGCGGCATAGGCGTGGTAGTTAGGGGTTCACTTAAAGGGGTCTACATACCATACATGTCCCAGGCCCCAGTTGTGCTTGAAGAGGAGGTTTAATGAGAATCTTAGTAACAGGCGTGGCGAAAGCCGGGAAATCAACCGTATTGAGGGTACTATCGGAGATGAACTACACAACTGTGAACGCATCAGACCTCCTCATCAATAGCGGCTGTGTGAAGTGGAATAACAAGTACCAGTCATACGATATTACAGACATCGACTGTGCAGCTAGTGTAATAAACAGCGCAATATTGAAGTGCAGCTGGTCATGTGCCATTGAGTCCGTGGCTTACCAGTTAATAGACCCAAGTCACATAGACCTCGTCATAGTGGTTAGGCGAAACCCCATGGAGCTATTTGAAGAATATAATAAATTAAGGTGGCCCTGCGTAAAGATGTTCAATAACATGGTTAGTGAGGTGACAGGTTCCCATGTGAGTGAAGTATACTCACTATTTAACAATAAGGTTAGGCAGTTAATCTTCACTCAAAACATAAGTGAACTTAGGGATAAGGTACGTAGGTTGGTTGGTGGCGGGTTGGATGAGACCGTGGATTGGTTGTCAAATAGTGACGAGGAGAAACTGCACTCAATGTTAATGTACCTTGAAAGGTGTATTAGCAATTAGCTTTTCCATATTTTTATTGTTTTTGTTTGTTTGTTTTTGTACTTTATCTTCACCTTGTTTCCCTCTATTTCCAGTTCCTCACCTTCCTCGTCCTCTATTATGTTTGTTTCCACTGCCCTCCTTGGTTTGAATGGTAGTGTTAATTGGCCTACTCCCCTTGCGTTTGCCACTTCACTTACCCTAATGATTAATGCGTTGTCGTCGTCCTCAC
>NZ_LCTF01000032.1 GCF_001663375.1 Caldivirga sp. MU80 | reverse complement strand
GTTACATCAGGCTATTGAAGGGGGCTAGCGTATTAACATCACCATTCTCTCTAGCTCCCCATGGCCCAACTACCGAATAGCATTAAGCCCAGGAACTCATCGTTAAACATGTCCCCAGGTCAATGTACGACTTGCCCAGTGATATTATAATCTCAGTGAAATTCACAGGCCTGAGCCCACTGGGAAATATGCCTACCTCCAGGGTATTCTCTATGAAGCTTTCCCTCAGTTAGCCTCGGTTTAAGTAACCTCAGTAGCCATAGCTTCCACCATCCCATAACTCCATTGCACCGTACAAGCTAACTGGAAGTAACGATGTAATTAACACTAACATCACCTAACTTAACGCTAAGCCCCCATGAATAAAACGCCTATTTCAAAACCTCATAGCCACCCTAGCTTAGCCTTAATATACCGGTTAAAGTTAGCTATTGAAATCTTAGGGTTATGCATACTTTTACCCGTTACCTCTTCCTCCATATCTTGTTCACCACTACCTTACTCCTCACTAATGAGATATCCTATTAGTTACCAGGCTTTAACTTAAAACACCATCGCCTAACCTATACCAATCATGCCATGATCTAAAGGTACCGGGAGGTCGTTGAATTTTGGGCTGTCAGAGTCGTGGTAATGTTAATGTTAGTTTTACGTTCCTGTATAATGTGCTTAATTGACCAGTTACCGTGATTTATGGGGCTAAGCAGTTGCCTTGGGTTTTGGAGCGGCAGAGTCACGATAATATTAATATTATCGCTACTCTACCACTCCAAAACTCCGACAAGCCGACACCCCACCTAACGCAATCAACAACAAAGGGTAGCGGCATCATCAATCCAATAATGCCAGTATTAATATTATCACGACTCTGACAGCCCAAACTGCAATGAGCAGTTAAGCGGTGCCCTGGGTGTTGATTGCGTTATGGGCTCTCTGTGGGTAAATGTAAACCACAATGTTTATAAATGCGGGTCTTTATGTTAATCCATGTCTCAGGTTACTGATGATGAGTTGAATTGGGGGTTGATAGCCTGGGTTATACCGCTGGCTGGTGGGGTAATAGGCCTGATAATGAGACCTAACTCCAACTACGTTAAGCACTGGTCCTACCTTAGCCTGGCCTTTGGCCTAGTGATCATAGTGACGGACATTGTGCTTATTGTACTTTCAATGATTGTGGCGCCTATATGGCCTCTGCTAATGCTAGTTAGGATATTGGGTTACTTAGTGGGTTTGGTGTTCTTCGTGGTTTGGGTGGTGGGTGTTGTCAGGGAGCGTGGCATGGTTTACTGGAGGCCATCGCTGATATACGATGTCGCCAGGATGCTTGGCGCCCAGTGAGGCATGGTTAGGGTTATTCCTGGACCTGGCCCAGTTAAGTAAAGCTTATTAAACGGTATTGCATGCATTTGTTTAATGAGGTTCATTGAAATTCTACTACTGGCTCTAGTAATCATTACATCATCACACATACTGGTTGCCCAAGCCCAGGGGTTGCCTGGCTGGGTTGACCAGTACGCCCAATTCATGGGGTGCCCTGGTAATGGGTCGATAAGCGTTATAAGGGGTGAGGGCTCGGTTAGCGTTAACGTTGGGGTGGCCCTGATAACCATAGACCTGAGGGGTGTTAGGGTTTCAAACTGGCTAATATACTCAAACAATGGCCAATTGGCGGCATACTCACCGCCGAGGGGCGCCCTCAGCCACTCCTACCCACTCTACGATTGGATACCTGCTGAGGATTGGCCTGGTACCTTAGCCACCAGTGAATGGGGCTATAGGCTAGTCTTCAACAACGGCTCCATGGCGGTGCTGGAATTCACACTAAACGTCACTAATGATGAGCAGTTGGGTGGGGTTAACCTAACGGTGGTTAAGTACCTGGTCTTCTGCTGGGGTAGGTACTACTTCCTATGGGTCTCGAGGATAATCAACAGGGGGCCCATTGCACTCAACCCAACGCCCAACTGGGCCCCAATAGGCTACACCCTAGCCGACACAGGGGTTGTCGGGTCCACGGTGGATCATGATTACCAGGCCTACGCCAACGGTGGGCAGGTTTACCTATGGGGGCCTGGTGATTGGCAGAATTGGGTTAGGTACAGTGCACCGGACCTCCAGTGGGTTGCCATAATCAACCCAATCCACCCAGGTGGCCTAGTGTTAGCCATCAAGCCCCTGAACGTAACCTACAGTGTTTGGCTTGAGTCCGACTTCAACGGCCTTGAGGTTAGGGTGGAGTACCCCCAGTTCCTCCTTGAGCCAGGTGGCTCAGTGTCCTTCGTGGCGCTGGTTTACGGTGGGCCATTTAACGAGAGCCAGCTAACCGAGGTCAACCTAACCTCACTCTACGAAGCCTGCGAGGGCCTTGTCCAACAGTCACAGTTTAGCCTATGGGTAGGCACGGATAGGGTGGTTTACCTGCCAGGGATGCGGGGCCTGGTGCTCGTTAACGTGACCAGTAGCCTAAACCAGCCCGTTGAGGCTACCCTGAACCTAACCCTCACGTACCTTGGCGGTGAGTTGATAAGTGACCTTGGGCAGTTGTACTCGGCTAGTGGTGAGTTGGCTTGGTCAAGGGTGATCAACGTCACGGTGACCCCAGGCACCAGTAAATTCAACGTTAGCTTCACGGCTCCAGTGCAACCGGGTGCATACCTGGTTAAGGCAACGTTAATGGTCAATGGGGCTGAGGCTTGGGCTATTAGCCTCATTGCGGTCTCCAAGCCGGCTGATGGGGTTTACGTGGCGTTCTTCTTCCACGACCACCAGGGGACTGGCTACACGCCCAGTGGGGTCTACACGGGTACCCCATACGCCTTCTACCACGTCTGGGCCAGTGAACTTGAGCCATACTTCAACTACGGCGTCTACTATGTTCAGGCTTACCTGCTTTCACAGTACCCGTTGGTCCACTGGACGGTTGAGTTGTCCCCACCCCTACTGTGGCAGTGGTGGTATGGGTTGAGGTACGGGGTTTATGAGCAGACGCCCAGTGGCCTAGCCTACACACCGCCCCTAAGCCCCACCAACCCCTACATGCAGCTGGTTAACGAGACCATTTGGATGTTTAGGGATATGGCAAGTAGGGGGCAGGTTGAATTGGCCACAAGCTTCTTCGACCACCCAATAGCCGGCTTCCTAGTAACCTACTTCGGCCCCCAGTGGCTTGGGTTGCTTAGCGATGATGCTAGGCTGGGTGTTGAGGTGACCAGGCTTGTGCTTGGGGTTAACTCAACTGTCTTCTGGGTCCCTGAAATGTGGTGGAGTGATGAATTGGTTCCACTTTTAGCCGGGGCTGGGGTTAAGGTTGTTGTCCTTGACCAGCAGTATGAGTATAATGGGGCTGAGGGGGAGTTGCACGGCATATACGTACCCTACACCATAACCGTCAACGGGTCCAGGGTCATTGTCCTGTTCAGGGACACCTTCATGAGCAACCTACTCTCCTTCACAGTCAACAACGAGGATAACCCAGCCCAGGCTGAGTTAAACGCAAGGCTAATGGTCGTTGACCTGGTTCTTAGGGGTATTGAGCACCCGGGCGGCGTAGACGTGGTGGCCACGGATGGGGAGAACTGGATAATAATGTCCAAGTCACCCCCACTGGCGGCCCTGTTCTTCAGCTACCTGCTTAACTACCTCAACCAGACCCAGGCCATTGGGGTGCTGGAGACTGTTACCGTTAGCCAGGCCGTTAAGCTCGCAGGCGTGGCCTACAACCTAACCTACATCCCACCCCGGACCTGGGCGGGGACTGCGGCCATATGGGACTCAACGCCAACCCAGCAGTTAATGTGGAGCATGGCCAACGATGCCCTTGAGTGTTGGCTGCAGAATAGGACTAGGCTGGGTGCCAACGCCTCAATAGTGGAGTGGATGATAATGCACATGATAGACAGCGACCACTACTACATGAGCTTCCTAGACGAGGACTACGTCACGAAGTACTGGGGCCCAGCCACCCTAAGGGCCTGCAGGACCGGTGATGTACCAACCTGGGTTTACCTAGCATGGTACAGGTTAACCACAGCCATAAACCCACCCCCAACCTACACCCTAACCGTAACCGCCACGGCAGGTAACTTAACGGTACCCATCACCGTGAGCGCCAACGCCCTCGTTAACCTAATCAACGAGACTGTTGAAGGGTCTTTGAGGCTTAGGCTCTACAACGGCTCCACAGCCATAATAAAGGTACCTGGGGTAGTTGGGGAATACAGGTTCAGCAGGTGGGTGGTCAGCGGTAGTGGAGCTGCCATGGTTGGCAACGGGACTATTAAAGTTGTTGTTAACGGTAATGTATCAATTAGGGCGTTGTACACTAGGCCAAGCCCACCAACACCGCTCCCAATCACAAACAGCATGGTGCTGCTTAGCCTACTGGCAGCCATGGTGCTGGCCATAGCCATCATAGCGGTGCTCATGAGGCTAAGGCGGTAACCCGGCCTAAGACCCATGGGTGTCAATAACCAGCTTAGCGGCTCCGTAGATGTTGGATAGGTAGCCCAGTTTAGACACCGTTATCCTGCACTCCCTAAGTGAGTATGGTTGGGCAACCTTACTGGCCGTGGTTATGACTACGTCCATGAACCTCCTCCCAACCTCAACACCAAGGCCACCGCCGAGCACTACGACCTCAGGGTTTAGGATGCTGATTATGTTGGCCACCACCACGCCTATTATAGAGGCCTCACGTCTCAAAACAACCCCAATGGCACTCACGCCGTTATCGAAGGCCTTAAATACGCATTCCGCGTCGCCCGGGCTGCATTGGCTCAATGCCCTTAGGCACCCCTCATCACGAATCCTCAGGCAGTACCTTCGGGTCTTCTTGAACAATGCCGGGCCAGATACCTCACTCTCCAGGAAGCCCCTAGCTGACCTACGCCTTGGCGTGTTCCTCCCAAGCAGCCACCAGCCAACTGCGCCGGAGACCCCGCTAGCACCGCTCACTGGCTTCCCATCCACCAGGAGCCCGGCAGCCACCCCAGTGCCAAGTATGAGAGATACCGCATTCCTAGCCCCCTTAGCCTCACCCATCCATTGCTCACCCACTATGTTGGCAACCCTATCGTCAACCAGCGTAACGTTGCCTATGCCAAGCCGGCCCCTTATGAATGAGGCTAGGTTAACCCACCTCCAACCCCTTATGTTTGGTGCCCATACGGAGCCATCCCCCTTAACGATGCCGGGGATGCTGACCCCCACGCCGATTAAATCCCGCTCACCCAATTCCTCAATGTGTAGCCTAATTATGTTGATTAACTGTGACATTGAGTGTAACCCACCCCTCTTATCAATGCCCTGAACCCTGTAGTTGAACACAACCCCACCCCTAGTCACCACGGCTGAGGCTATCTTGGATCCACCCACGTCAACGGCCACCACAGCCTCCGGCACCTGGTCAGTCACCGGTGGCTAGGTGCCTTGCGTAGATTTCCCTATGCCTCCTCAGTATTTCACTCATCCTGGTGTCCGCGTCAGGGTCAAAGCCCCTCACGGGGAATGTGACCACGTCATAGCCCCTGAGGATTAGCTTCTCTATTGTGCTTAGCAATAGCGCGTTCGCCACGGCTACGAAGGCGATGGTTGATAATGGGCCGATGCGCAGCTCACCCCCAGTTGACTTCACGGTTAGTGATACGTCGCCGGCTGGGACGCTTGTGTCTATTACCACGTCGACCACCTCATGGAGCCTTAGGCCGGATGGGTGCCTGGGCTTAGCTGACTTAGCGTGGACCAGTGACGTTACCCCAATCACCGGGGCACCCCTATTCTTGAACTGGATGGCCACCTCCACGGATATTGGTGTCGTGCCTGAGTGTGAGAAGACTAGGGCGCAGTCCTCCCTGTGAACCCTGTAGTTCTCCATTATCCTACGCCCGTACTCGGGGGAGTTCTCTATGAAGTCGAATTGGGGGTAGCCCAAGTCACCGACCATCCTTAGGAATGAGACCAACGGCAGGTCGACGATGGGTATGAAGCCTAGGGTTGAGCCATACCTGGGGAACATCTCCATTACGGGTATTGCGGCGTGCCCTGAGCCGAAGAGGAAGCAGACGTGGCCGCTGCCAATGGCGTTGGCCATTATGTCACTGGCCCTGTCTATGCCCTGGGCCTGCGTGTTCATTATCCTGCTCAGCAACCCCTGGGCATTGTTAATCCAAGCCCTCCAGTAGCTAAGGGATCCACCCACGGTTGCAATTGGGGTGCCCTATTATTTAAGTGGTTGCTGCAACGTATTGCAGTCAACGCATATTAACTCCAGGCTAAGCGAGACCCAATGTCCTTCCCAGTGTCGGTTTGGTATGGGGTGGGTAGCGTAACCCCACCCTTCGATGAGGAGGTTGTTAGGAGGGACCTGGGTAGGATTAGGGATGCTGGGTTTAGGTACGTTAGGGGTTGGGTTAACTGGAGGGATACGGAGCCAAGGCCCGGTGAGTACGACTTCAGTGGTGTTGAGCTGCTGCTTAGGGTTGCCGGTGAAGTGGGGCTTAGGGTCATCCTGCAGGTTTACCTTGAATTCGCCCCAGACTGGCTACCCAAGCTTCACCCGGATTCACTCTACGTCTCAGAGTCAGGGAGCCAGGTAATGCCTCAGGGCAGCCCAGGAGTCTGCCTAGACCACCCTGGGGTTAGGGCTAGGGCCGAGGAGTTCCTGAGGAGGTTGGCTCAAACGGTGGTGAGGTATCCCAACTTCTACGCATGGGACCTTTGGAGTGAGCCCAACGTAATCCAGTGGATTTACCAACCAACCGGTTGGCGTGGGTTATACTGCTACTGCGAGCACTCCAAGAGGAGGTTCAGGGACTGGTTAAGGTTAACCTACGGTGACGTTAAGGCGCTTAACAGGGCGTGGCATAGGAGCTACCTGGACATCGGCGACGTGGAGCCACCCCGCTTCGTCTCACTGCACTTCGCCAGGGATAACCTGGACTGGTTAACCTTCAATATAGCTAAGCTTAGGGAGGACTTGGAGTGGAGGGTTAAGGTGGTTAAGAGCGTTGATAAGGAGCACCCGGTGGCCAGCCACAGCCACGGGGGCACGTCAGTTTTCGGTAACCCACTCTTCGGGGAGCCTGACGACTGGGAAATGGCCAGTGTCGTGGATTACTGGGGCACCTCATTCTACCCCAAGCACGCGGGTAGGGTTAAGGTTGACCACGTGTTGGATGCACTGGTGCTTGACATAGCCAGGTCGGCGGCCGCAGCCAACGGTAGGCAGTACTGGATTGGCGAGTTGCAGGCTGGGCAAGGCATAGGCGGCTTTAAGGCGGCTGAACCAGTAACACCTGAAGACGTGGCACTCTGGATGTGGCAGGCCGTGGCCCATGAGGCTAAGGGCATTAACATATACCACTGGTACCCAATGATGCTTGGCTACGAGTCAGGTGGATACGGCCTAGTGAACCCAGACGGCTCATTGACGGATAGGGCTAGGAGAGCTGGGGAAGCGGCTAAGGTGATTTACGAGTACGGCGACCTCTTCCTAAGGGCTAGGTTAATCAATGGTGAGGTCGCCATACTGTACAACATTGAGGCCTATAAGTGGCTTTGGATAGCCCAAAGACACAGCAGCGACCTACTGTCGAGGGCAATACTGGGTGTGTATAGGGTATTGTTCAACGGGAACTACAACGTTGACGTAGTCTCCATTAGGCAGGTTGAGGGGGGTGATGTTGGTAGGTATAAGGTGTTGATTGCACCGACATCACTCGTGCTTACACCCCAATCAGCGTCAGGAGTAAGGAGGTTTGTTAACGGTGGCGGATACCTAATAGCGGATTCAAGGTTTGGTTCAATAAAGAGCGACGGCTACATAGACTCATCAACCCCGGCCTACGGGCTCAGTGACGTACTGGGCGGGTTCGAGGAGGGTTACGTTAGTGTTGAGAGGGCGGAGTTGAGGGTCATAAACCCCTCAATACCGGGGTTGAGCATAGGCGACTTAATAACCGGCGTTAATTATGTTAGCTGGCTTAACACCAAGGCGCAAGTCATCGGCGTTAGCAATGTTAATGGTACCAGGAATTCCATAGTGGTTAACGATTACGGTAACGGTAAGGCAATCTACGTGGGGACTAGCATAGGCTTGGCCTACGAAAACCTCGGCCCCGGTAGTGGGGTTGATAAGTTGATATACGGCGTCTTGAACATGGCTAAGGTTCAACCCTACGCCGAGGTTGACTCAACGACGCCTGGTTACGTTGAGGTTAGGCTACTGAGGAGTGGCGGCGACAGCCTAATCTTCGTGATAAACCACTCCCACAGCGACCAGGTGGTTAGGGTCAGGGTTAACCCAGCGGTGTTGAATATAGGTAATGGTACCGTTAAGGACCTTGTAACAGGCTTATCAGTGGGCATGAGCAGCAACACCATTCAACTGAAGCTTAGGGGTAGGCAGGTTTTTGTGGGTTTAGTGGGTGCCTAGTATCCACGGCGCCGCTGGCTCACTTAATGAACCACGGTATCTCCTGTCCCTTAACCAAGTCCTCTAGCGACTCACCCCTCCTAGCCAGGGCGTGGTTTCTGCCGTAGACCACAACCTCAGGTGGCCTTAATCTACCATTGTAGTTGCTGCTCATTGAGTACACGTAAGCCCCAGCATTCAGTATTACCAATAGGTCACCCTCCCTAACCCTGGCCAACTCCCTATCCACGGCAAGCTTATCCGTGTTCTCGCATATTGGCCCAACAACATCAACAACCTCAACGTCCCCACTTGGGTTGCTGCAGTTCACCATGTGGTGGTAGGCCCCGTATAGCATTGGCCTAATTAGGACGTTCATACCCGCCTCAACACCCACATACGTCTTCCTACCCTTCCTCTTAACCTCAGTAACCCTCACAAGCAGGTAACCTGCATTACCAACAATGAACCTACCCGGTTCAATAATTAACTCACCTGGGAAGTAGCCCCTAAGGCCCCTTAACTTGGATAAGTCCAGTTCAGGCTCGCCGGGCTTGTACGGTATGCCGAAGCCACCCCCCATGTCGTAGTGGGTTATCTTGACGCCGACCTTATCCTCAATAACCCTGGCACTCTCCCTAAGTAGGTTGGCTATTTTAAGGAAGTAGTCTGCGTCAAGCACGTTACTCCCCATCATTGCGTGTATACCGTATTCAACGGCACCCTTGAGTTTGGCCAGCCTGTAAGCCTCGATGGCGTCGTTGATGAACATGCCGAATTTACTATCCTCACCGGCGAGCGTAACGCCATGGGTGAACCCTCTACCATAGCCCAGGTCAACCCTGAAGAAGACTAACCTAGGCTCATACCCAAGCCCCAGTGCCTTCTCAAAGGCCCTAATTGAGTCGAAGTTAAACGTAACCCCAGCCCTAATGCCATACTCAATCTCCGTGTTGGATAGGAAACTCCCAGTGTACATAATGTCCCCTGGCCTAAACCCAGCCCTCAGGGCCAGGTATATTTCACCGGGTGACGATGCATCAGCCCCAGCTCCCAGGCTCCTTAGAAACCTAAGCAGGGCTAGGTTACCGTTAGCCTTAATTGAGTAGTAAACCCTAGCCCCAGTATTATCAACCAAAGCCCTGTAATTCGCCTCAACCCTATTAAGGTCATAGACCAGTAGCGGTGTGCCGTAGGTATCCGCAAGCTCAATAAGCGAAACGCCACCACCAACACTACACCCAATGCTCATACCCAGGGGGTCAGGCGCCGGTAATTAAGCGTTGAATGGTGGACCGGCCGGGATTTGAACCCGGGATCTCCCGCGATCCAGTGCTCCAAGGAGCAGCGCGAGGCGGGCATCCTTCCAGACTAGACTACCGGCCCTGTTTACATTCATGGGCTAATGGGTTATAAGCTTTCCGCATTGGGCTGAGGGCTATGGTTACGTGGGCCTAGTCCTCATGAGTCTAGACGTCTAGCACATTATTAGTTAGAATAAAGCTTAAAAAGTTCATTGCCTTTATTCATTAATGAGTGTTGCCAGTGGTGTCTTAATGGTGAGAAACGCCGTATTGATTTACCTAGTTGGTACAGTTGTGCTGGTTGCCCTTTTCATAGGTTACTTAGTCAGTATCACGGCCAGCCAACCACAGCTTCAGTATTACCTGAACAGGCTTACGTCATCATTATACGCCTTCACGGCCGCTAATGCCGTTATAATAGCCGTAACGGCATCGCTGGAGTACGTTGGCTTTAGGCGATTAGCCAACCTGAGGGACATCTACATGCTGGGCTCCTATGGTGCAATCCTGCAGTTACTCTCAATACCATTCTCAGTGGTGGGCATTGTCTATGAGGTTAGGGAACTGGAGAGCTCATACACCAGCGGGGTCCCTGGTTTCATGATTATGCAGACCCCAGCCCCACTAGTTAGGGCATCGGCATTAGCGTTCAGCGTCATAGGCTCTGTGATTAACCTGGCTGGTTGGCTCCTCGTGTTCGCGGTAACATACAAGTTGGGTTCGGATTACGGTAATGGGCTTGTTAAGGCCGGTTCACTGGCAACCATGGTTGGGCTTATCCTGGCCGTGGTCTCAATGTCATACATATTCGTAATCTATGGTTCCCCAGGTTCACCCCCAGTGACTCCGGTTCTTCTGGCGGCTGGGGTGATTATACTTGGTGGTTTACTCACCCTCATAGGAATCGTGGTCCTGCTCGTGGGCTTAACAAACCTGGCTAAGGCACCCCTGATTAAGGGGGAATGATTTATAAGGAGCCTTTAACCTCCTCGCTACCGTGCCCAAGAGGGTCATATTCCATGAACTTAAGACACCTGAGGAGGCATTATCAACCGTGCTAAGCTTCGTTAAGGGCACTGAGGTTGAGTACGTTGCGCTTGAGGACTCCTACATGAGGGTGCTCGCCGAGGACGTATACGCCAGGGTTGATGTACCACCCTTCGACAGGGCCACCATGGATGGCTTCGCCCTTAGGGCGGAGGACACCTTCGGCGCGGATGAACTGCACCCGGTTAAGCTTAGGTTAAGTGGCTTAAGCATCAATGCAGGTGACTCAAAGTTACCCACGGTGGAGGGTGGGAGCGCCGTTGAGATAGCCACAGGGGCGCCACTGCCACCTGGGGCTAACGCCGTGGTGCCGGTTGAGTACACTAAGGCTGAGGGTGGTTACTTAACGATCTATAGGTCCGTGACGCCCATGGATAACGTAATGTCCGCAGGCTCCGACATAATGATGGGTGAACTTGCCCTAAGGCGGTGCACGTTGATAAGGGAGAGGGAGGTTGGCGTATTAGCGGCCGTGGGTGTTGATAAAGTGCCCGTCTTCAGGAGGCCTAAGGTTGCCATCATATCCACGGGTAATGAGTTGGTTAAGCCAGGCTCACCGTTAAGTATGGGTAAGATATACGACATAAACACGTACACCATAGCCCATGGTGTCAGGGAGGTTGGCGGCGAACCGTTTTTAATGGGCATTGTGAGGGATGATGAGGCTGAGATGGAGGAGGCGATTAAGGGTGCCCTAGGTAAATCCGACATAGTGCTCCTATCAGGTGGCACATCAGCCGGTGCCCTTGACATAAGCTACAGGGTTCTTGATAGGTTCGGCCCACCTGGGGTTATTGTTCATGGGCTTAACGTTAAGCCGGGTAAGCCAACCGTGGTTGCGGTTAGTAGGGAGGGGAAGTTGATAGTTGGGTTACCAGGCTACCCAAGCAGTGCATTAATGATATTCAACATAATTGTTAAGCCAATACTGGCCAAGATGCAGTGCCTCACGTTAAGCCAAGCCACAGTTAGGGCCCAGGTGGCGGTTAGGGTTGAGGGGGCTAGGGGGAGGAGGGGACTTAACCCAGTTAGCCTAGTGGAGACTGAGAATGGCGTAAAGGCGTACCCACTGCCGGCTGAGTCAGGGGCGATATCAACGCTAGCCTACGCCGAGGGTTACATTGAGATTCCCGAGAACAGGGACTTCCTGGAGGAGGGGGAGTGGGTTGAGGTTAAGTTATTCACCCAGCAGTACAGGCCCGCGAACCTCTACATAATGGGCAGCCACGACGTTGCCCTGGACTCAGCCCTACTGCCAATACTCCCTGGTTGGGTTACCCCAAAGGTGCTTAACATAGGTTCACTGGAGGGGCTTAAGGCGGCGGTTAGGGGTGAGGCTGACGTGGCTGGTGTGCACCTGGTTGATGAGGAGACGGGCGAGTATAATGAACCCTTTGTGAGGAAGTACGGTGAGGGTAGGGTTAAACTAGTGGTGGGCTACATGAGGGAGCAGGGCATAATACTACCCAGGGGTAACCCAATGGGGGTCAGGGGCTTCGAGGACCTGGTTAGGCTTAAGCTCAGGGTTGTGAATAGGAATAGGGGGGCTGGGACCAGGTTCCTCTTCGACAGGCTGCTTAGGGAGTATGCGGCCAAGGTTGGGGTTAAGTTTGAGGATTTGACGAAGTCAATACCGGGCTACTACCACGAGGCCAGGACACACACGGCTGTTGCCGCAGCGGTGGCCCAGGGTAGGGCAGACGCCGGTGTTGGGATTAGGGCCGCGGCTGAGATGTATGGGCTAGACTTCATACCCCTAGCCTGGGAGAGGTACGACTTCGTGGTGCCCGTTAGCAAGCTAAGTAAGGACAGCGTCAGGGTCTTCGTAAACATGCTTAAGAGTGACGAGTTTAAGAGGAGGCTAGGTTCAATACCGGGCTATAGGGTCCTTGAAAACACAGGCGAGTTCGCAGATTAATTATCCGAATCCACAGTCTTCTTATCATTTTGACTATTACTTTGACCTTCAATTAACTTAACCTGGTGCACTATGTGCTCCCTACCCCTCAGGTACGAGAAAACGGCCGCCGTGAAGGCCATAATCGCCGCTATGTGGTAGGCATAGATGAAGCCGGTGGCCATTGCCGGGGCTATGGCGCTTGGGAAGAACGTGGGCTTGGTGACCGCAGCGTATACTGAGCCTGGTAAATCAACGCCGGTCTGGCTCATCAGGAACTTCATTGGGTCGTAGCCCATGAATGCTGCGAATAATGCGTATGCCGGCGGTATCCTGGTTAACTCACTGACCACGTCACTGGGTACGCCAACCTTAGTCAGTGCGCTGCTGATTGATGTGGATAAGGCTGTAGCGGAGCCGACCAGTATTAGGGTTAGGAATACTGCGAAGCTCATTAGTAGGCCAATGTTCTGCATACTAGCCCTTAAGCCCGAGGCCGCTGACCTATCCTCCTGGGGTACGGAGCTCATTATGGAGACTAGGTTTGGCGATTGGAATAGCCCGGAGCCGGTACCCATTAGGAATAGGTCAGCCGCGAACAGCGTGTAGTTGAAGTTGAGTGAAAGTAGGGTTAGTAACTCGAAGCTCACGCCGAGCAATACGGCACCTATCGTTGAGACAACCCTGGCCCCAAACCTATTAATCAACCTACCACCCACAGGGGCGAATACAGCATTGGCTACGCTGCTCGGTATTAGGTATATCCCGGCCAGTAGCGGTGTCTCTGAGTACGGTACGCCGTGCATTGGTAGGTATATTGCCTGCAGGAGCAGTGAGAGCACGAAGACGTTGGCGCCTTGGGCTAGGAAGAGGAATAGTGCGCTCAACACGCCGAAGGTGAATGGCCTTATCCTAAACAGGTTAATCTTGAGTATCGGCTCCCCAGTCCTCATCTCAACGGGTATGAGTAGTGCCATTAGCAGTAGGCCACCGCCTATTAACCCAAGTACCATTGGGCTACCCCAACTCATCATCGAGTTGCCTGAGGGTAGCATGCCGAATGTTATGCCCAGTAGCAGTAGGACCAGCGATGCGGCCAGCATGGATGCGCCTAGGTAATCAACCCTCACCCTCCTTAGGCCTAGTGGTAGCCTGTATACCGTTACGTAGGCCCATGCGGTGCTTGCTATGCCTATTGGAGTGTTAACCAGGAAGACGAGCCTCCAGTTAACCACAGCCAACACACCACCAACCACCAACCCTATTATGCTACCGGCACTGAAGGCTATGCTAACTATGCCCATGGCCACACCCCTCCTGTGGGGTGGGTAGACGTCCGTTATTATGGCGGCGCTGTTGGTGAACATCATTGACCCACCCAGGCCTTGAACAAACCTGTAGGCTATCATCTGGGCCACTGCCACTGAGCCATAGCCGGGTACTATGCCCAGTAGCGTGGACATTACTGTGAATATTGCGTCGCCTATCGTGAACATCTTACCCCTACCGTACATGTCGGATAACCTACCCACTATGGGTACGGCCACTGCCACCATTAATGGGTATGAGAACATGAGCCACATCATTGATGCGAAGCCCAACGGCGACATTGGGTTGACACCAATGCCCCTCAGTATGTCGGGTAGCGCGATGATTATGGCTGACATCGTCATTGAGGCCATTAATGACCCCAGGAATGAATTCACAAGTATTGCCTCCCTCCTCCCCTCATTAATGGCGCCTAAGGCATCATTAGACATATAAAAAGTCAAATACGCGACTCCTTTAAAAACCTTCCCCACGCTAATAACTAAGCTATATAGCCGTCTCAGACGTAGTTGAGGAGTGGTACGTGTATTGGGATTGGTAGTAGCGCCATCAGTGGTTTAAGTGGCTTTGGAACAGGCCCCATGGGGCCGCCGAGTATTAACCTAACGCCATCCCTCTCATCAACCTCCACGTAATTGCCACTAGCCTCATTCGGAGAGACGTCAACGACCCCTCCCCTCACGAATAAGGTTGCCTTATCCACATAATCATTAAACCTGAGGCCAAGGGTAACCTCGTAATCCCTTAACCCAACCCCCTGGGCCCTATCCGACAGTAGTCTCGTGAAGGCCTTGAGCAGTAGGCTTAGGTTAATTATTCTAAATACACCCTCCGGTAACTCCATGTAGTATGATGCTATTCTAAGTAGCCTACTGAGCCTACCCTCATCGTGGGCGTTAACGTGGATTATGACCCTACGCACCCCTGAAGCCCTCATGAAGCCGCTTACTAATTCAGCCTCAAGCCCCTTTAACGAGGCAACCTCAACAACGTTAGGTCTACCTAAGGGATCTTTAATATCCCCTTCCCCCTGGCTGATTAAGTAACCATGCTCACTAATCCAAACCCTCATCGGTGGGTTACCCAATGCGGCTGGGTCCAGGCTCTGAAACCCCCTATAGCACTCCCAATTCCTCTCAACCCTAATGGGTATCGACTCATAGTGCATTGCCATTGTTGGTAGGGCGTCGTCCCACTGGGCCATGACCAGTTCAAGGGGTTTAACACCACTCCTACCCACTGAACGCTCAGTTACGTATAGTGAGTATTTCTGCCCAGCCACCTCCCAGCCGAAGGCCCCATACCTCTGCCTATCACCCCACAGTACCGATAACGGTATCCCACTTCTTCTCATAACCCCTATCACGTGGTTAAGGAGCATGGACATGTACCCCCTCCCCCTCTCACTGGGCAACGTGGCCACACCCCCAATACCACCAATCGTTAGCCGTACACCCAAGCTAACCACGTTCATTTTAAACAAGCCAACATGAGAGACGAGCCTACCACCATCCTCAACCACGTAGAAGGATGAGTAATCCCTACAACCCTCACCGTAGAGGTAGGGGTAGTACCTTGGGAAGAAGCCGCTTGGGAAACCATAACTAACCTCCAGCAGTCTCATGAATTCACCCCACTCCTCCTCCCTAACATTCCTGATGATCATGGCAAATTGCCTAATGGCAGGCTTTAAAACATATCCTCAAGCATATTTACTTCACCCACGCTGCATATCACCACGTCCCTTCAGCAGGCCGTTGACGGTGAGCAGGTTAACAATGACGATGACTAGTGATATTATCGGTGGCGCCACGTATAGTGCGGTTAAGGCATATACGTTAATTACGCTACCCCATAGGACCTTGATGGTTAATGGTCCATTGATAGTCACGTTAATGCTGGGGGCACTCACCAGAGTCCTATTGTTAATTAGATACCCATTAAATGCCAATGGGCCCATGTACCTAGGCTCACTGAGCCTAATCACGTACCCCATTGGGTACCATTGAACAGTGGGTGTTTCATTGCCCTTAACTCCTATTAACGTAACCCTGTATAGGACGTCGTAGGCTTCCTTAATAATGGTGGGGCCATTGATGACCAGTGACGAGTTGTTAACATGCACGGTGAGAGTGCCGTTGACCACGTAGCCCACTGGCTTAACCATTAGATCACCATTCACCAGTGGTTCACCTAGAGTTAACCTAATCACATAGCCTCTAGGCACCATTAAAGACCTTGAGCCGTTAATTGTAGTTATCAGTAGTGGCACGTAGTAGTAAACCGGCCCAGGGTACTCGTAGGCGCCGCTGCTTACGTCAACAGTAACTCCGCTGGTTGGTGAGGCGGTTGCATTAGCCACAGTCTCCCCTGTTAATGTGCCGATGCCCCAGGCGTAGGGTACTGGGTAGAGCGAGCCGTTGACACTGCGGAGTAGTGTTAAGGATACGTTGGCGCTCTTAATCAACGCCACTATCCCACATACAGGCCCTGTTATAACTAACTCAAGGTCAATTGGTATGCCTAGTTTAACGTAGCCTGAACCGTTAACAATCAACCTAGGTTCACCAACACTTGCAATAGTTACATTATCGAACCAGACCAGTCCATTACCTGCACTGTAGCCGAACCCCACGTGCGTCGACTCATGGCCACTGACGGCTATGGCCAGGGTTAGGTTTATGGGTGGTTTAAAGGAGCCCACGTACTCGCTGTATGCGTAATACTGCTCACCGTTAAAACTACCCGTGGTTCCAAGGCCGTAGATGCCCCTTAACGTGGCGTTTTGGGAGGTCATGTTCCACACATTATCTATGATGGTCAGCCCCGTGCCGTTCAACATGGCCACGTCCTGGAGTAGGTAGTAACCCCCACCAGACCTCATGATTGCGTTAAGCTGGATGTCAACGTAATCGTCGCTAACGTTGACGCCGCACCCATTACCCAGGTCGAAGGCCCTAAGGCTCCTTATGGCAACCACCCCCAGCGCCTCATTGGTGGTGTATGAGTAGGTTAGCAGGGGTTCACCGTAGTAGAGGGCTATGCCGTAGTCGGCTAGGCCAATTGGGTTATGGGTGTATGGTATGCCATCTGATTGGTTGTGCTGGTACATGTAGAATACATAAGCCGAGTAGTTATGGTTGTTGATTATGTTCACCTCCCGCTCACCAACCCCAATGCTCACAAATGCGTAGCTGTTGATCAACAGGTCCTTGCCCTGAACCTTAATCACAATTGACGAGTTGGCTAGGATGTAGAGTAGGCCTGGGCCGTTAACCATGGTTACGTAAGTTGAGTTGGGTTCCAATAGGATACCGTACATGGGTGTCCCAGACCCGATGGTAATGTTAAACGAGGAGATCGTTAAGTTAATTAACTGCGGCTGAGTCAATGCAGCTACCACTAGGGCTAGTAGAATCATTAATGCTGCCTGTGCATTTGCGCTTAAATTACTTATTGATGAGTGGCCAAAGGACCTCGTTGAAGTACTTGACAATGTCCATTACGGCCTGGGATTCGCTTGGGGCTATTTTAAGCAGCTCAACCTCCATCGCCTGCCTGGCAGTATACATCAACTTATCGTAGGCCACTGTGTACGGCTTAACGCCCACGGACTCCTCAACTATCTTAACCCACTCCTTACCCGTGGTTGGGTCCACTGGGTATCTTTGGTCAAACATGTTTAATATGGGTGGTAGGACGTTGATGCCACCCTTAACACCCCTTATGAAGTTGACCACTGAGGCCAGGGACTCAATTGAACTGTGGTCCACTGTTGCCACGGGCACCACGTGGGTTGCCTCACTGACTATGGGCTCCAGGAACTGTCTCGTGAAGCCCAGTGATGGGGTGTCGATAAACACGACTATTGGCTTTAGGTAATCCATGGCCGTCCTTAGCGCATACTTCAGTTTAAACAGTGGGACGCCTTCAACCACGTTACCTGGGACTGAGAAGACTATCCTCATTTCATCGCCGCCTATTAGCCATGACTTAAGGTAGAGAGTGTAAAGTGGGTTATTCACCCTACCCGTGAGGTAGTCAGACATCGTGTAATTGACCTTTGTTAACGAGCCCAGAAGCACCTTGGAGGCTGTGCCGTTGTCGACCCCTAGGTCAAGTAATACCACTGGGTATGGTGAGGAGGACCTTAGCCTATAGGCTGCTAGCACGGACATGTTGACGGCTATGGTTGTCTTGCCGGTGCCGCCCTTGGTACCACTGATGACCGGTATGACGAGCGTCAATACTCCTCACCCGGCCTCCTAACCCCCCTACCCTTAATATCACTTGGGCTTGGTTCAGTGGGCACGTTACCCTCATTCTTGTCTTCACTGCTGGGTGTCTTAATCACCCCTACAATGGCTGCTATTAAGCCTACGCCGTAGGTTATTGACCCAGCTATGGTGTAGCCTAGCATGGAGGCTGCATACCCAATCACGTTAAGGGCCAGGCCGATTAGTAATATTATCTTAGGGTCCACAGGTGAATGTTGAGTAGTGGTATTAAAAATTAACTTTAAACAAACGGTGGTTATATCGGGTTATGCAAAGCCAGTTACGAACTTGCCTGGGTGTAGCCTCACCCAGTCCTTAGCGTCCAGCTTAAAGTTGTGTTCAATCCTATCCCTGTGGAAGTTATTCAAGGTGCAGAAGGGTATTATCCTACCATCAGGCACTGCGTAGTGTATGTCACACCTTTGTATACGCTGTACATCGAAGTTCATGGTGTCCATGAAGTGCATTATCCCCAACCCAACGATGTTAAACATGAACCTACCCAGGGCATCATAACTCTTCTTAAGCAAGACATCCTCAAGTAGGTTCTTAACCGCCCTGTGCTTAACGTACCTAAGCAGCTTAAGCACCTTAACCTTACTTATGGCCGAGTGTACACCACCCTTAACGGCCTCGTTGTAGATGTTCCATATCTCAGCCTCAAAACCATCAACATCTACGAGCTTCGTTATGGGTACTATGTCCTTCACGTCCTCGTCGTAGTATATGAATGTTGAGGCGCCGCAGACTGGGTTATTGGTGAAGAGTGGCTTAGGTGAATTGGTCAACACCTCCACAAGCTTACCCAGGGCAACGGGCCAGTTGACAGGCCTCCAATCCCACCTACTTATCTTACCGTTAGTCTGCTCCTCAATTCCGATCAAAACGTCCGGTATGGTTATCCTGTACTGCCTAAGCTCCTCAGGTGAATACTCCTTAGCCCTACCGGCGAAGGCCACGGGCTGTATGTTGATCCACCTAACCACGTCCCTGTTTTGCACGGCGAAGTCTATTATCTTGCCTATGTCCTTATCATTGTAGTTCTTGGCCATGGTGACCACAAGCACTATTGACCTGTGGCCAAGCTTCCTAGCGTTCTCAATAACCCTCTTCCTCAACTCAGCATAGGCCCTGGGGTCATATAGCCTATGTCTCCACACACCCCTATTATTAGGGTCTATTGTGTCAAACTGGAGGTATAAGGTTGACATCCCCGCGTCGAGCAACGCCTTGTAGTAGTTTATGTCGTTGGCTATCCTTATGCCGTTCGTGTTAACCTCCACGTGGTCGAAGCCAAGCTTCTTAGCCATCCTCACGATCTCAGGTAGGTCATTCCTAAGGGTTGGTTCACCTCCACTTAGCTGCAGTGCATTGGGTGCCCATGGTCTCTGGCTCCTCAGTATCCTCATCATGCGTTCAATGTCGGCCAGTGAGGGTTCATAGACGTAGCCAGCCACACCGGCGTTGGCGAAGCAAACTGGGCACTTCATGTTGCACCTATTGGTCACGTCTATTATGGCTAAGGCTGTGTTGGTCTTGTGGGCTGGGCATAGGCCGCAGGCGAAGGGGCAACCGTCAACCTCATTGTAGTACCTTTGGTCTGTGTTCGGGTTGGCAAGGCCCTTACCTATGTAGTTTGGGTCATCCCACTGGAGGAAGTAGTAGTACAGTTCAGCATCACCCCAGTATATGTCGAGGAATTGACCATGCTCGGGGCACGTCTTCTTAAGCCAGATTACGTTATCGTGCTCGTAAACCACCATTGGTATAGTCCTGTTGCACACTGGGCAAACTGATGTTGATACCTTAATTACCCTGGATGGTTCAGGTAGGTTAAACCTCCTCTTAAACATCTGTTGAAAGTTCTGGTCATTAATCATCCTGGTGAAGGACTTCGGTATCCTGAACCTACTGAGGTCAACCAGCGGTTTAACAGTCTTCTCTGCCGCAGCCTTGGTTACTAATTCCTGCATTAAAACCAAGCACCCTAAACCCCTAATAAGCTTTACACACCTCTAACACTCTGGGAGGTGTTAGTCGATGGTGGGTGGGGTTATGGTCTCGAAGAGCTTATTGTCGATAACCTCGGCCATTATGTACATTGCGTGGGACCAGGCCAGGGGTATGGCTGAGATGGGCCTCCCCGTGTCCTTATCAACCTGCTCAGGCAGCATACCAGTACTGGTGCTGTGATCCAGGGTCCATTTCAGTAACTCCCTAGCCCTATCAACGTTACCGCTTAACTTGTGGTATATTGCCACCCAAAGCGTTGTTATGATCCAGGGGTTCCCGCCGTAGTACCTATCCTCAGGATTCCTGCCTATGCCGCCTGCCCTATACCTAAAGGTGTGCTCCAGGAATTCCACGTTAGCCCTCATCCTCTCGTCACTAGCCTTAACAAGGGCGAAGGGGAAGAGTAGGCCTAGGGTGTTTGAGTCTGGGATTTCAACCCTGGGTTTAATCATCTTAATGAAGAACTTCCCATTCCAGGCGCTGTTAAGTGTCGTAGCCCGAACCAGCGATGCATACTTACCCCACTCCACAGCCTTACCCCTATCGCCAATTTCACCCGCCAGGTATGAGGCGGCTGATAGTGCTGCGTAGACTGAGGCGTTTGTGTACGTGTGCACACCCAAGTGCTCCTCCCAGGGCCCAACGGTTGGTGTTGTAAAACCCTCACTGGTGACGTTTGAGGCTAGGTACTCGGCCGCCCTCCTCACCATAGTCCACGCATCCTTGAGGAACTGCCTATCTAGGGTTAACTTGAAGTGTACGTAGGTTGCCAACACCACTGAGGCGGTTTCATCGATTTGGAAGGACCATGAGGGGGCCTTGAGACCGGGCTCCGCGTAGTACCTCTGGAAGAATGCCCCATTCTCCCCCTGGGACTTAATGGCCCAATGTATGAACCTGGCCGTCTCCTCATGATACCCAAGTACGTCAAGTGCCATTACCGAGTAAGCGGCATCCCTTGGCCAACAGTACCTGTAGTCCGGCCATATAGTGGGCGCCGCCATTATGGCCCCGCCTTGGTCCTGCAGCATCTTTATCACGTAGGCCGATTGCCTAACCATGTCAACGTTGAGGACGTTACTTAGCTTAACCTTACTAAGCCAATTACCCCAATGCTCCGCGACACCATGGCTCAGTATGCAGCAGTCCATTGACTTAACCTTCGATAGCTCCCTTAGGGCGGACTCCTCGTTACTGTCCAGTATAATGTAGAGGTTTAGCGCCTCCTCATCCCTAAGCCTCCACATTAGGGCGAAGTTAACCCCCCTAAAGCCCTCGTATATGCTCAGTTTATTCATGCCCAATTCACCATCATATGCATCGGCGAATGCATCCGAGGTAGCTCCAAGTTGACCAACCTGGTACCCACCCGGTATCCTATCCCCTGCAACCACCATAACAACCCCTCTCTTGTAAACCACAATGGCCCCATTCCTCTCGTCGAAGTAGGCTGCATCAGCGGTGTGGGTTTCCCATAACTGGGGTGAGGTGTAGTATATGAAGTTGAAGTCGCCGGGTATTGAGAATTCGAACCTCCTAACCAGTACATTAGAACTGTGCAGGACGAAGTCAGTCACCTTAACTGAGGCATCCCCCTCCTTGAATATAGTCTCCAGGACACCTGGGGCAACGTACCTCTGCCTAACATCACCCCAGTCCGTGAGCCAACTGAACCACCCCCTCCTGTACACCCCAGGTAGTGATGAATGTACGTTTTGGGGGAATGACTTAGTTGGGTAGAATAGGTACCTCAATTCACCCCTACCACCAATTACGGCCAGCATGCTGCTATTGCCAATGATGCTCTGTTCATAGATGGGTTCAACCATTGTTTAAAGGGGTTCAGACTCAATGTTAATAAGCGTTACCGCAGGCCCTCTGGGTCATGATTCGGTTCGCATCTTCTTGAAACCAAAAGTTTATTAAGCAGAGTGTGTAAAATATTTAGTAGGGTGGTGAGGTATTGTAATCTACGTATCACCAGATACTAAGACTGCGGAGCAGCCGACACCTCAGATTGAGCTTAAGAAGCTTATGCTCAGTGAGTTGATTGATGGGGAGATGGTTGTTGGAGCTGCCATAATAGACTCCAATAATATCCCAATAATCCACCACCTCCCAACAACATTAACATTAAAATCCCTTAGAAATGTCCTAAGCCTCCTCGAGGTTGCTCAAAGGGCTCGAAAGCTCTCCGATGACCTCCTCGGCCCCTTTAACTACATCCTCATCAAATACGCAAACTTCAAAATCGCCTTCTTCAACATGAGTGATAAGGGTTGGTTGATTGTCTTCGTGAACCCTGTTTGGCACGTTGAGAACGCCATGCCTAAGGTCAGGCAGTTCATGATTAAGGCCTATAAATTGATATAGTTTCTTTAAAGTTTAAACGGGAATCTTACCCCCTTCAAAAGGGTTCACCTTATTAAGGCTGCCAGTATCGCCTTAGCCGTGTGTAGCCTATTCTCAGCCTGCTGCCAAACAACGCTCCTAGGTGAGTCTATTACGTCATCCGTGACCTCAAGGCCCCTGTGGGCTGGTAGGCAGTGCATGAACACAGCCCCCTCGCCGGCCATGTTCATTAGGCTTTGGTTAACCTGATAGGGCTTAAAGATCCTCATCCTCTCCTCAGCCTCCTTCTCCATGCCCATTGAAACCCACACGTCGGTGTATACCGCATCAACGCCCTTAACCCCCTCCTCTATTGAATCCGTCACGGTCAACACGGCCCCAGTCCTCCTACCAACATCCTCGGCGTCCTCCACGTACCTCCTACTCGGCCAGTAACCCTTAGGCGCCACTATCCTGATGTCCCACCCAAGCCTAGCCCCTATTGCAATTAGGCTGTGGGCCATGTTGTTGTTCCCATCACCAACGAAGGCAACCTTAACCCCATTAACCCTACCCTTAACCTCCCAAAGCGTTAAGGCGTCGGCTAGGACCTGCGTTGGATGGCATTCATCGCTTAGGGCGTTTATGACGGGTACCTGGGAGTATTGGGCGAATCTAACTAGGGTTGTGTGGCTGAACACCCTCGCCGCAACCCCATCAACCATCCTTGAGACCACCCTCGCCGTGTCCTCAATGGTCTCGCCCCTACCCAACTGAAGCTCCTGGGGGTTACTGTAAATAGTCCTCATGCCCAGTTGCCATGCAGCAACCTCAAGGCTAACCCTAGTCCTGGTGCTGGGCTTCTCGAAGATGAGTAGGAGTGTCTTACCCTGGTGCACGTTAACCACCCTCTCACCAAGGTAGTACCTCTCCTTCATGTCCCTGGAGAGGTTGAGCAGGAAGGTGACTTCCTGTGGTGTGTAGTCCAGCCAGGTTAGTAGGCTCCTACCCCTTAATTGACTTATCATAAACTGCATGTACGTGCCCAGTATTAAGCTTTATGGTATAACCTCCGTTGAGTCTAGGATTGGGTCATAGTATAGGTCACTGGCCTTAACAACACCCCTATCCACAAGCTCCTTAACCTCAGGCCCAGCCTCAAGTATTATCCTTATGGTTTCCCTGGTCACGTAGTCAACAGCCTTAACGCCATCGACACCCCAATACCTCTCACCCTCCTTAATGGCGTATAGGCACCTACCCCCGCAGTACCGCCTATACTCGCAATTCCTGCACATTTCAGGTAAGTGATCCTCAATGTTCATCATCTTGAAGCCTAGGTTAACGTTACCTAGGTTCGCCCAATCCTCCCTAACGGCTATTGGGCATGCTAAAACCCTACCATCCGTGGAGACCGCCACTGACCTATAGCCAGCCCCACAGGGTGGCCCAGTGTAGGGCTTATGCAGGTAGGCCGATAGTACACCAAGTATGGGCACAATGCCGAGCACAACCCCCTCCCTCAACCTGCCTACGAACAGTTGGGTAAGTCTCCTAATGCCCGGTAGGTAGCTTGACCTAGCCCACCCCAATAGGTCCCACTTACCATCCCATATGACGTCCAGCTGCCAGTGAACTAGATTAAAGCCCAAGTCGAGTAGGTGGGTTACGTCTAGGTATATGTCGGTGAGGCTGGTGACCGCCATCCTGGCTATAACCCTCCCCACGCCAATGGCCTTAAGTCTCCTTAAAGCCCTCACGACCCTATCGTAAACCCCAACCCCCCTATGGGCATCGGTGACCCCCCTCCTGCCGTCTATGGACAGGAGCACGGTGTCCATCCTCCTCCAGTAACTGGCCGGCAGTAGTTCGGTTAACGTGCCGTTGGTTTGAATGCCCCATCTACTGGCCTTAACGTTATCCATCATCCACATTATGAACCTTGGGTTAAGCAGTGGCTCACCACCGTAGAATACTACGACGGCCTCAGGGTCCCCCTCAATAAGCTCCTTAAGCCTAACCGGGTTGTAGCTTACCCTCCAGGGGACGATCCTTGGGTTGAAGGATCCACCGCAGTAGCTGCACCTCAGGTTGCATGCGCCTGTGGTGAAGACTAGCCAAAGCACCAATGCATGGTTAGGCCGGTGTATATAAAACTAGCCGCATTGTTCACGCTCAACCACGGGCCCCAGTCCCCCTGGACTCTATTAGGTTTAGGAGTCCCTTATCCATGTACCTAGTCACCACGTCTATTATCATTGACGCCAAGTCACCTTCAGGAACCTCCCCATTCAGTATTATCCTAATGCTCACCAGTTCCCTCACCCCATCGTGCTCATGCCCAATCAACTCCATGATGTGCCCGCTTAGGTTAATACTACTGTAGATGAGTGAACCAGCCCAACCCAAGTCCAGCCTATCACCCTCCCAGGGGTATTGGGGCGAGTACACGTCCAGGGAGACGACGTTGTCAACCACCCTACCCACCTCAACGCCATTAATCAGCACCACCCTACCCCACTCAGTCTCCTTGAACTCAACCCTCACGGCCGGTTAACTGGGGTAGGTTTTTTAAGGGATGTTGAACAATCCCCATGGTGCCTAATTCATTCGACCTGCTGCATCCTAAGGTTAAGGAGGCGGTTAAGGCGCTTGGCTACGTGGAGCCAACCAAGGTGCAGGAATTAGCAATACCGGTGGTGCTCACTGGGGAGCACGTCCTCATATCATCCCCAACGGGTACAGGTAAGACTGAGGCGGCGTTGCTGCCGGTGCTCTCGATGATGTTCAACTCCGGTTACAGGGATGGCATTAGGGTTCTTTACGTAACCCCAGCCAAGTCGCTTAATAGGGATTTGGAGCAGAGGATAAGGAGGATAGGAGGGGCCCTCGGCCTCACCGTGGCTGTTAGGCATGGGGATACGACGAGTAGTGAGAGGAGTAGGCAGAGGAGGAACCCACCCCAGATATTGATAACTACCCCAGAAACCCTTCAGATACTCTTAGTATCGCCTATTATGAGGAATTGGCTTAGGGGGGTTGGCTGGGTCATAATAGACGAGGTTCATGAACTCCTCGGCAGTAAGAGGGGTGTTCAACTGGCTGTGGGGCTTGAGAGGCTTGTGGAGTTGGCTGGGGAGTTCCAGAGGATAGCCCTATCAGCCACCATGGGCGACCTGGAGCTCGTATCATCACTGGTGGGTGGGGTGGGTAGGAGGGTTAGGGTAGTTGACGTGAATGACGTCTCCAGGACAATGGAGCTCACCATACACTACCTGGGGCCCGATGCGGAGGTTGAGGATTCGGTTAAGGCGATAGGGGGAGTGATTAAAGACTACAGTGGCTCAGTCCTAGTCTTCACCAACACTAGGGACATGGCTGAGTTACTGGGTGCTGAACTCAAGAAGGTGGTTGATAGGGCGGAGGTTTACCACGGCTCCCTAAGCAGGGAGAGGAGGGAGGCGGTTGAGGAGGGTCTTAGGGGTGGTGAGGTTAAGGCCGTGGTCTCCACCTCAAGCCTGGAGTTGGGCATAGACATAGGCAGTATTGAGGCCGTGGTTCAGTACATGAGCCCAAGGCAGAGTGACAGGTTGATCCAAAGGGTTGGCAGGAGTGGACACACGGTGGGTGGTGTGGCTAAGGGGCACGTTTTCGCCACCACGGTGGACGACTACCTGGAGTCCCTTGTCCTAGCCAGGAGGGCTGTTGAAGGTGAGCTTGAGGGTGACTACCCATACCACGCCGGTGCCATGGATGTCCTCCTGCATCAACTGGCTGGCATAATACTTGACCACGGAGGCTCTGTTGCTGTTGAGGATGCTTACAGGGTCATCAGGAGGGCGCACCCATACTCAAACCTAGGCATTAGCGACCTAATGAGGCTTGTGGAGTTCGCGTCAAGGGACCTGAGGCTGATAAGCCACGATGACGGCGTCATTAAGGGTAGGAGGGGGTTGAGGGTATACTACCTCCAAAACGTCTCAATGATACCCGACGAGAGGAGGTTCAAGGCTGTTAACTACACCGACAAGTCAACGATAGGGGAGTTGGATGAGGACTTCGCATTGACACTCGAGCAGGGTAAGGCCATAGTGCTGGCGGGTAGGCTATGGAGGGTCCTCTCCATAGACAACGAGGAGGGTGTCGTTATGCTGGAGGAGTTGAGGGGTGGGGAGGGTGAGCTGCCTGAGTGGATTGGGGACGAGATACCAGTCTCATACCAAGTCGCCCAAGAGGTCTGTGGGTTAAGGAAGGTGCTGTTGAGTGGGGGTGTGGTTAATGGGGCTGATAGGGTTAGGTTAATGGGGGTTGAGGAGCTTGTTAAGGACGCCTCGGAGTTGGCAAGGGACCTCAGGGGCGTGTACCCAGGCTCAGGTGAGGTGCTTGTTGAGTACTCAAGCAACTTGATAGTCATCCACTCCTGCCTAGGGACTAAGGGTAACGAGGCCCTAGGCCTATACCTAACAGGCTACCTAACGGCTAGACTAGCCATATCCACGTCGTACGTGAGGGACCCGTACAGGGTAATTGTGAAGACACCTAGGCCAATAAACCCAGATGTCATTAAGAGGGCCCTCCAGGAGGATGAGGGGCTTGTTAGGGAGGTCATTAGGAACGTTGTGAAGAACAGTAACCTGTACAGGTATAGGTTCATCCAGGTGGCTAGGAGGATGGGTATTTTACCTAAGGGTAGGGTTGACGTGAACATTGATAGGCTGGCTAGGGTGTACAACGGCACTGTACTAGATGATGAGGTGGTTAACGAGATAATAATAGATAAGCTTGACCTGGAGGCGTTGGGCAGGTTGATAAGCGGCGTTAAGAATGGTTCAATTAAGTTAACCTTCGTGGCCAGGAGACCCTCTAAACTCGCCCTAATGATAATGGGCGGCCTGGGGGTTAGGTCAATAATGGGTGATGAGGTGCCGAGCAACATAATAATAGACTCGGTTAAGAGGAGGATAATGAGCAAGGAGGTCACCCTACTATGCCTAAGGTGCGGCTGGCATATAACGGGTAGGGTTGGTGACCTGGTTAAGATGGAGCTCAAGTGCCCTAGGTGTGGCATGAAGACCCTTACCCTGCTTAAGTACAGGGACGAGGATGTGGATAGGGCAGTCAAGCTGGTGATGAGGGTTAGGAGGGGGCTTCAGCTAAGCCCAGACGAGGAGGAGTACCTGAATGAGCTTAGGGAGAGGGCCAGGGTGATAATGGACCACGGTTACAGAGGTATAATAGCCCTCTCAGCCTACGGCGTGGGCACGGCCACGGTTAGGAGGATACTGGACGGCGTCAACAGTGATGATGAGTTATTCATGCGCATAATGGAGGCTGAGAGGGATTACGTCAGGACAAGGGCCTTCTGGTCCAATTAAATATATGTAAAGATAATGGTAGAATTTAATGTAAGTATTATGTAGGAATATTTATTAATTAGTCTTTAGAGGTTAACGTATGGTATCAGTGGTGGTTAAGAGAGATGGAACCGAGGAACCCTTCATAATAGAGAAGGTGGTGGTGAGCATACTTAAGGCCGGTGCACCCATTGATAAGGCTAGGGAGATCGCCAGGAGGGTTGAGTGCACATTTGCCAACGTGGATAAGGTCACGGCCAGGGACCTCACTAAGGCCATACTCACAGAGCTTAGGAGGGCTAATGAGGAGTGGTATAGGAACTGGGTCGTATTCGACAGGGCCGTTAAGAGGAGGGCCACCGAGAAGGAGCTTGAAGCCTAGGTTGGCTAAGGGGGCGTGTGTTGTTTAAAATCAGCCAATTAACTCTATTTCAACCTTAACATCCTCAGGTATCCTAAGCCTCATCAACTGCCTAAGCGCCCTCTCATCAGCATCCATGTCCACAATCCTCTTATGAACCCTCATCTCCCAGTGGTCATACGTGTGGTAACCCTGCCCACTGGGTGCCCTCCTAACCGTAACCACAAGTCGCCTGGTGGGTAGCGGTACCGGTCCCCTAACCTTGATACCAAGCTTTTTAGCTATACCAACAATGTCCCTGGCCAAGGCATCCACCGCATCGTTACTAGTCCCCCAAATCCTAATCCTAACAATCCTAGGCACAGGCACCCGATGGGAAACCCCTTTAAAACATTTCCCAATTACAGGCTGGTGTATTCCCCGTTTAATTAGTGGAAGGGCTTATTACTATCCCAACAAGGCATTAATTCAGTGGATTGGGTAGCGGACTTCTTCATCAGGGAAGCTGACCTATACGCAAGGATACTGGGCGACGAGGCCATGGTTAGGGAGGGTGAGGAGTTAGCAGCCAAGCTGGCTGGTTACCTGGCCAGTAGGGGAGTTGGGGGTGGTAGGGTGCTTGACGTTGGGTGTGGCGTGGGTAGGTTATCGATTCCACTGGCTAAACTGGGCTTCAAGGTGGTTGGCGTTGACATATCCCCATCATTCATAGAGCAGGCCAGGGAGAGAGCAGTCAAGGAGGGTGTTGTGGATAGGGTAGTCTTCGTGCTTGGTGATGCAAGGGAACTGAGCAGTGTTGCTGGGCGGTACGCACCCTTCGATGCAATATTATTCATATACACCACGATAATAGGCTACTACGACTACGACACGGACCTGTCAATACTAAGGCAGAGCAGGGAACTTGCCAAGCCAGACTCAATACTAATCATAGACACCGTGGATAAGCACTACTATGTTAAAGTGGCCGGCAGGAGCATAATTAATGAACTAGGCGGCTACCTAATCATCCAGAGGTACGAGTATGACGAGGGTTCAGCCAGGGCCAGGATTCAATGGACCTACTACGCAAGGGGCAGCAACGGCTACACACTAAGGCCAATAGCCAACGCCCAACTATCAATAAGGCCATACACACTGAGTGAGTTAACCGAACTAGCCTCAGCAGCCGGTTGGAGACTGGTGGAGGCTTACTCAAGCCCCTGGGAACCGTACAGGCCTGGGGGTAGGCTTTTGGCAATCTTTAAGCCAAGTTAAGGGTGCATGGTTGCGGCCTCCACATGAGGGGAAAATATTCATAAACCCCCGCACCAACGAGTATAGTTGGGCCCGTAGCTCAGCCTGGATTAGAGCGGCGGCCTCCTAAGCCGTAGGTCGTGGGTTCAAATCCCACCGGGCCCGCCAGGGTTTGCTTGGGTCAAAATGCAGTTTCCATGGGTCGATTATGAGGAGCACGTCCTAAGGCGCACAACGGTCACCCTCAGGTTACTCCCAAAGACCATGTTGAACTAAGGAACCCAACACTATTCAGGACTCTCCACGACGTATTCACCGCCTACAGATTAAGAACCAACAAAACCAGGTTACCAACGAAAGAATATTGAAAGGAAGGGTTATGTGCCCTTCATTATAGCGACATTGATAGGGTGGAATTTCGTGACCAAACCTTTTAAAAAA
>NZ_LCTF01000031.1 GCF_001663375.1 Caldivirga sp. MU80 | reverse complement strand
GAGAAGCCTAAAGGCAGTAATAAGGCTTTCATAGACATTGGTTTAAACAATTTGTTTGCTGTGGTTTTCAATCACAGTGACACTGCGATTTTAATCAAGGGTTCGAGTATTAAGGCTGAGTACTACTACTGGAAGCGTGAAACCAAGACCTACCAGGCAATAGGAGACTGGTTGAGGAATCGTGGCTTCAATGCATGGCGCAAGTACCACGCATTCCACCTTCATGCGGTTTTTAAGAGGAAGGAGAGGTTAAGGCATTACTACAGGACAGCAATTAGGTTCCTTGCGAGGACGATGCATGAAATGGGAGTCAACGAGGTATTCGTTGGTTATCCCTATTTAGTGAGCCAAGATGATGGCAACGAGTATAATGTGAACATTTGGTGGTTCAACAAGGTCATTAGGTGGTTGGGTGAGGTATTGCGGGAGTACGGCATAAGGCTCAATATTGTTAATGAGTATGGGACTAGTAAACAATGCTCAATATGCAGCATGAAGCATGAAAGTGGCATAGTCAAGAGAGGACTCTACCTATGCCCAGTAACGGGCATAGGAATCAACGCCGACCTAAACGCAGCAAGAAACATAGCAAAAAGAATCGGTTACAACACCCCAATACCGAGAAAAATACTCAGCTACATAGTAACAAGCAATGGCGTAAAACCATTAACCCCCAAAGAGGGGGTAACTGTCGAGACCCCTACAGTGAAAAACCCACCCTTCTAGGGTGGGGAGGGGGTCATATAGCCATTGCCCTTTGGGTTATTTCCCTAAGGATGCTCCGCATGTGAATTAATTACGGCTAGGTATCTGCTCATCTTCATTTAGCTTTAGTTAATGAAGGCGCTCACATCTGGTTACGGCATGTACTGAGGCGAGTAAGGCCATGGTTATGAGCCGTTAATTTAGTGCTTTACATTACACCCTTCAACTGAGGCTCGCGAATTACTGGTGATGTAAATGCGCTGACAAGAAATCCCCAACCCAACCAACGATATTCACCAACCGGTGGCGCTCCAAATATTCCTAGTCCATTATAGGGTACTACAGCTACTTAAAGACCTAGAAAAGCTTGCAACGCATCACCTTTTCGTACTTAAAGGAATGCGAATTAACCAATAGCACAGTTATATTAATTATTAAAAATATTTATAAATAAGGTTCCTCATTGAGGGGTGATGTAGCTATGAGTGTAGTTAGGTTGAGGGCTATTGTTAAGATGGTGAATGATGACGTGGTTAAGGAGGCTTTCATAAGTAAAGTGGTTACACTGGGGTATGTGGAGCCCCTGCTCCCTGATGAGGTGTTTAAGTATTACCCATTGAGTGAGTATGATTATAGGCTTGACTCAACGTACATAGAGTACATTGTTGATAATGCCGAGGAGGTGGCATCCAGCCAAAGGCCTGGGGTTAGTATTAACAAGGTCATGGTTGACCAATTCGGCGAGTGTATTCAATTAACCAGTGGGGAGTATGAGCTCATGACCATGTGCAGGAGGAATAATGACTGGGTTGTGTACCACATGAATAAGAGAGCTTTGATGAGGTACTTCGTCCTTAACGTAATCCTGGAGAATTCTAGCTTAAACATGGGTCAACCAGTTGAGGAGGCGGCCAGCATCCAGAACCATGAGCATAAGGCTAAGTTAAAGGTGGCCTACATACTCAGTTGCAACACACCTGTGGACTTCATGGTGAGTGTGTACTCCAGTATCTACGTCAATTACTTCAGGGAGTACAAGTATAGACTTCCTGAGCCCAAGGACATAGTTAACTTCATAGTTAATAATATGCAGAAGTACGGAGGCTTCATTAAGCTCTACACAACTGACTACTACGTCTTTGAATTAACCACGGCGGGTTACCTAGTTGAGGTTGAGAATGAGGGTCAGGTCGTGAGGATTAACGTTGACGGTGAGACTGTGCTTATGGGTAATCAACTGGGTAATGGGGACCTGTACGAGATAACGGACCTGAGGGTGGATGCCTTAAGGAAACTTGAAATAGGCCTCGACATGATTGAACTTTACTCATGCAACACAAGTGAACTGCTTGAGAGGGCTATTAGTGGTTTGCGAGAGTCAGTGAGGCTGTGACATGGGGTTCCATAGCGCCAGCCTTGTTAGGGTATTCAATAACCCCGTAGTAGACGGGGTAATAATCGAGACTCCTAAAGTGAACCCCCATTCTCACAGAGCGGGGAGGGGGTCATTGGGGTCTTCCATTTAGTACATGGGTGGTACCCTAATCATTGCTCATTAACTTACTTAGCAAGATGGATGCTATAGGCCTCCACGTATCGTACATTGTCATGGTGAGTTTGCATTTAACACCCCTTTGTATTAACCATAGCAACACAGGTAAGCTGGCAACTATGGGGGCCTTCTTGAGGTCGTTGATTGTTCTTGAACCAGTTAGGAACATTGCCACCTTAAACTCCCACATAATCCTACTGATAGTGTCCTTAACAGTGTCGTAACCCTTAAGCGCAGAAAGAAGCATCGGCCTAGACATTGAGAACGCATCCGCACCTACTGCTATTGCCTTAGCCCCATCAAGCCCATTCCTAACCCCACCTGAGGCAAACACTAACCCATCGTAAACGCTGCTCGTCTCGCATATGGATAAGAGCGTCGGTATCCCCCAATTCCTAAAGACCCCAGACTCACCGGTGTCCCGCCTCCTAATGGATTCAATAACTATGAAGGATGTGCCGCCTGAACCAGCCACATCAATGGCGTCAACCGGTACTTCAGCAAGCATTTTGGCAACTTCCATTGAGATCCCGTTACCAACCTCCTTAACTATCAGGGGCCTGTTGGTAATCCTCCTAATTAGCCTCAACTTACTTAACACACCCCTAAACCAGGGTTCACCCTCAGGTTGAAAAACCTCCTGGGCTGGGTTTAGGTGTATTGCCAGGGCATCAGCGTTAATCATGTCCACGGCCTCATTAACCCAGTCAATCAACTCCCTCTCGCTAAGCCTAGAAACCTGCGGTGCACCTAGGTTAGCTATCTTCAAGGCACTTGGTGCATTATCCTTAACAACCCTGAAGCTCCTCGCAGTCTCAGGCCTAACTATGGCAACCCTCTGGGAGCCGACGTACATGCCTATGCCAAACTCCTCAGCCGCCCTAGCCAAGGTCCCATTAATCCTCTCCGCGGTCTCAGTACCGCCAGTTAATGCACCTATTATGAACGGGAAGCTTAGTCTCTTGCCAAATATACTAACACTAGGGTTAACGTCATCAAAGTCAATCTCAGGTAGCGCATTGTGGACTAACTGAACCTCATCAAAGAGCGAGTTACCCTCCTCCACGTCATTCGAAGCCGCAATCTTAATATGCTCATCCTTGCGATTCTCAATCATCCTAAGTGGGTCCACCTCATACTTCTAAATAAATTTTACCTATCCGCATCCACCGCAACGAACCAGGATTTGACACCATGGCACGGCATATCGATAATACTTAAAATACAGAAATATGTTCACGCGTCGATGGAGTTCTCAATGAAGGTAAGCATGGTTAATGATGATGTGTTAAGGATAAGCGTAGTGAAGAATGGCCATAAGTATAGGGAATCACCGGCTGTTGTGGTTAAGCCAACGGTGGATTTAGCCTCTGGCGAGAATAAGATTGGGCCATGGCTGGTTAAGGTTAATGAAGACTCAGTCCACGTCAATGTTGATGGAGTGGAGGTTAACTTAAGGTTCAGTTACAGTAATGGCCAATTTACTATAAGGGGGAATCTAGGACTCGCCGACATCGTCTATGGACTTGGGGAAAAGGCCCTACCTCTTAATAGGAAGAGATTCAGAGTGACTATGTGGAACACTGATGCATATGGGTATAGGTATGGGTCAGACCCACTCTACGTCTCAATACCATTCTTCATAGTAACCAGGAACCACGTATCCGTGGGCCATTTCGCAGATTCCACGGCTAGGATGGTGATTGACCTTGGGGTTGAGAGGGGGGATGAATTCACTGTTACGGTTTACGATGACCAGGTTGACTATTACGTGATAAGGGGGCCTAGGCTGAGGGATGTTGTAACCAGGTTCATAGGCATTACTGGTAAACCAGCCCTAATGCCAAAGTGGGCCCTCGGTCATCAACAAAGTAGGTACAGCTACTACCCCCAGGGTAGGGTTCTTGAGGTTGCCAAGGCACTTAAGGACGTTGATCTAGGCAACACCGTGATTTACCTAGACATACATTACATGGATGGCTACAGGATATTCACCTGGAATAGTGAGAGGTTCCCCAACCCCAGTGATATGGTTAAGAAGCTTCATGAATTGGGTATTAAGGTCGTAACCATAGTGGACCCGTACATTAAGGTTGATCCAAACTACCAGGTGTTTAAGGAGGGTATTAACGGTAACTACCTAACCCTCGACTCAGACGGTGGCTTAACAATAGTGCAGGGTTGGCCTGGGAAATCAGCATTACCAGACTTCTTCAATAGGGAGGCTAGGGATTGGTGGAGTAGCCTAATTGAGAGGTGGGTTAGGGATTACGGGGTTGATGGTATCTGGCTGGATATGAATGAGCCGGCTGCCTTTGACTACCCTAACCATACGGTGACCAGTAAGGTGATTACGCATAGGCTCGATGATGGGTCAAGGGTTCCCCACGACTACCTGCACAATGCCTATGCCCTCTATGAGGCTATGGCAACCTACGAGGGCTTAAGGAGGGCTGGTAAGAGACCCTTCATACTGTCCAGGGCTGGCTACGCGGGTATCCAGAGGTATGCCGCCGTTTGGACCGGTGACAACACAAGCAACTGGGAACACCTTAAACTGCAGCTGCAGGTGCTACTCGGCTTAAGCATATCGGGGGTAACATTCATAGGGGCTGATGTTGGTGGATTCGCCAAGTACGTCCCGGGTGATGGGGGTAGTAGGCTGTTTACGCTAACGCCTGAGCTACTTGTTAGGTGGTATGAGTGGGCAATATTCTTCCCACTGCTAAGGAACCACGCTGATGTGGCATCCCCTGACCAGGAGCCATGGGCCTTTGGCCCAAGGGCCCTTGAGTTGATTAGGGACTTACTGAGGCTTAGGGCTAGGTTAACGCCATACCTATACTCCCTAATGTGGATCAGTCACATTAACGGTGAACCCATTGTTAGGCCTCTTGTGTATGAATTCCCCAACGATGATGAGGTCATGAATATTGACGACGAGTTCATGCTAGGCCCATTCATGCTCGTGGCGCCGATGCTCAATAGTGGCACCTCAAGGGAGGTTTACCTACCAGGTGGTGAGTGGGTTAATTTATGGAATGGCGAGGTACTTAAGGGTGGGTACCATATGGTTGATGCTCCACTCGGCAAACCCCCAGTATTCCTTAAGAGTGGGTCGCTGGTACCCACGCAGGAGTCAGAGGGTGTACTAGGCATACTGGCCGTGCCTGGTGATGGCGAATTCACGGTTTACGATGACGATGGGGAATCTCAATCGCTAACACCATCAACCCTGAGCCTAAGGATAAGTGGCGACAGGGTAACCGTGGGTGATTGGGCAAATCCGATGCCTCAGTTACCAACAACAGTAATACTTAAGGTTTACCTAGGTAAGGAACCCAGTAAAGTTATGGTTAACGGCGTTGAGGTACCCAAGGCTAGGTTCAGCGCCGAACCCGGCCAGCCATCATGGTACTTCGAGGGTAGGTTAATCAACATCAGAGTTAAGGTAGGCAGCGAAACAATGATAATCTAAGCCTTAAATAAATTATTAACCATGGGTTGACCCCTGGGGCAAGGTTTTACAACGTAACTATGTGTTGGCGCTACGCCGTTTAAATACTAATACTAGGAGTATGATTATGAATACGAATGCTAAGGCTAGGTAATCCGCATACCTGGTTATGGTCGCTAATCCAGCTTCCCAGGAAGTGCCAAACATTAGCCCAATGTATATTAAGGCTGTGTTCCAAATTACGGAGCCCACCGTGGTGCATAATATAAATAGCCATATGTTCATCCTGGCGATACCAGCTGGTATTGATATTAAAGCCCTGACCCCTGGAACAAACTTAGCCGCAATTATCGATAACCAGCCATACTTGTTGAACCATGATTCAGCCAGTTTTAAGTGACTTTCGGTTAATCCCATGAATTTACCTACCTTTAACACTACGCTATAACCTATATAGTAGCTTAAAGTGTACTCAATTAGTGAACCAATAATACTTGCAACCGTAGCGTCAATTATTGTTAACGCTAAGTTTAACTTACCCAGGTAGATTAAGTAGCCGCTGAATGGTAATATGACTTCGCTTGGTATAGGTAGAGCCAGTGACTCAAGGATCATCAGTATCAATAACCCTAAGTAACCCATGTTCTCCATAGTTGATATAACGATGCTAACTATTGGCCCCAAGACCACTTGAGTTGTTTACCTACTCGCTTTTAAACTTACCCTATGTCCTTGGCCTGTGGTGTTAACTATAACTGTTTACTGTGTGTTTTTCCAGTTGCCCTTAGGAGTTTATTAACCCTGCTTAATGTGCTTGGATGACTGAGGAACACTGCCTTTATGGGTGTTGAGTAGATTGATGGGTAGGTTACCTTAACAAGGGCCGTGGCTAACGGCACCCTGTACCCCCTGCTTAGTGCGTATAGGTCTGCCTTAACCTCGTTAAGTCTGCTTAGTGCTAGTGAGATCACGATTGCCGCTAGTATTATTGATACGTATATGACCACTGAGAGTGGGGTTAACCCAATTACCGGTATTACATAGAATAGCATTATGGCCGATGCTAGTGAGTAGATTATTGATGCTATTAACGACTTGTAAGTGTCCAAGTGTACTATATGCCCAAGTTCATGGTTAATGACGGCCTCAAGTTCACCTTGGTTAAGGCACGCCACCAGCTTAGTGCCGATTACTATGAACTTGCCTAGTAGGTTCATTGAAACGGCGTTACAGTCCGGTGATGGAACCAGGTATATCTTGACGCCGTTTATTGATGGTATTGTTAGGTAATCAACCCCAATGCTTACCTGCGTTGAGCCACCTATAGCCCTTAGGATGGTTATAACTTGGGTTAATTCCTCCCTCTTAACCCTTCTCAATGATGATGCGTAGGATATGAGCCTGAATAACGTATCCTCAGGGGTGTTGATGGGTAGGGTTACGGTTACTTTAATAATCCTTGAGCCATCAACCCTAACCTTAACCATGCGTGTGAATGATAAGTAGGTGTAAAGCATGTTAACTGCCACCACCTGGGCTATTACGGATATTACGGTTAAGGCTATGCCGTATCTAGTCAGCATTAAGAATATGACTAGTGTTAGTATTGACGATGCTATGAAGGAAACAGCTGGGTTAACGGTTATTGCGAATTCAGGCTTGGTTGGCACTTTAACGTATTCATCCCCCTCATCCTTAAACAACATGACAACCTTCTTCCCACTGCCAATCAAGGTATTCCTCAGTATGAGTCTACTCGCCTCCTCAACCCCTCTTCCATCACCCTGAATCTTAAGTGAACCATCAAATACCTGTATATTAAACCTCCTGAAGTAGACCTCGATATTAGCGTCAGTGTTCCACGTGTATATGGCGTATAGGAATTCCCTCCTGAATTCATTAATCACTAGGTTAATGGAATTTAACACGTCGTGCGTGCCTATTGAGCCAAGCCTTACCAGTGATTCAAGCAGCCTACTGTATGCACGCATTCACTCGTTACTGTTAGGGTACCTTTTTAACCTGAACAGTCAAGTACACGTAACGTGACACTGATGTTTAGGTTCTCATCAGAGTACTGTTACTCAACCGCTATAAGGGCTTAAAGGCATGGGTCACCCTATGGCCAGTGTTAAATTGGTACGAGAGGCCAGGATGAAGGTCACGGTTCACAATAAGGCGGTGCACATGAAGGTGAACGTGGTGGCTAAGCTTAAGGAGTACGCATCCTCCTCCAAGGGAAACCTGATAACAGTCAGACCAAGTAAGATAGCCCAGGAAATAAACACCGTAGGTAGGGTTACGAGGGCTGATGGGGTTGTGATAAGGAACTTCCTTGAGCAGCTCGTGGAGAGGGGTTACATGGAGGTTATTAAGAGGAGTGCCAGGGGCAAGGTGTACGGAATAAGGAAGGGTGGAGAATTCTGGAGGCTCCTCATGACCCATAGCCCAGAGGATATTGTCAGCCTAGTTAACATAGAGGAATAATCATAAAACCAATGCATTATAAAAATAATTGTGGTGATGCATCGTTTTTAAAGCACCCTGTGAGCGCCATATACAGTGAAGAGGACGGGATGAACTGAGACGTATGATGAGAACCCGGGCCTGAGATAAGCGATGTACATTGTAATATTTGGTTAATAAATAACCTAAATATATGCATTGTTAAGACTCATCAACTATAGATAAACGCTGATTTAAGGTTACTGATACTGCTTCAAAGAATTAATGTAACGGATTAATGTTTAAAAATGCTTGCATGCAAACCAGTCAATGAATGAAACATACGATGTGGTAGTTGTTGGCGCAGGTACAGCAGGTTCATATGCCGCCTACCTAATGGCTAGACAGGGTTTAAAAGTTGCCCTGGTTGAACGTAAGAGGGCTGAGGAGGTTTTTAAGGTAACCGGGGATGCAATTGGCGAGCACCACATTAAGAGACTTGAGGCATCAGGGTTAAGCATAAACAATAAGGTTTTCATGATTAGGTACAGCGGAGCCGAGCTGTATAGCCCAGACCTAAGCGTTAGGTACTTCGTCGCAGGTAGGGGCTATGGTCTCGACATTGGTGAGTGGGCCCAGTGGCTAATCAGCGAGGCCAACAACAGCGGCGTTGACGTTTTAGATAGGCATACCGTGACAGTGCCGATACTTGAGGGTGGCTTCGTTAAGGGCGTTAAGGCTAATAGGGGCGATGGTACGCAGGTTGAGTTAAGGGCCAAGGTTACTGTCGATGCCTCAGGTGCCACAGGCGTGGTGAGGACTAAACTACCCCCACAATACAGGATAAGTGAACCATTACTGCCCGAGGATGCATCATATGCGTATAGGGAAGTTATTGAGGTGGATTATGCAATTGCAAACCCGCAGAACATAAGGATATATCTAAGCAATGTAATATCGCCAGGAGGCTACTGGTGGTTCTTCCCGAAGTCGGATAAGACGGTTAACATCGGCCTAGGCATATGGGGTAAGTTAGTTAAGGAGACTGGCCTTAACCCAAGGTCCAACTATGATAAGTACCTTGCTAAGTCAGAGTATGCTAGGGGTAGGAGGGTTCTTCATGCAGGCGGTGGTATAGTACCCACGAGGAGACCCCTCCCAAGCCTAGTTGGCCCTGGGATAGTCGCAGTAGGTGATGCTGCAGTGGCCGTTAACCCAGTTCACGGGGGTGGTATAGGTCCGGCGTTGTTATCCTCGGAATTGGCCTCAAAGGCCATTATCGAGGCGCTGGAGAGGGGTGACGTATCCGAGAGGGGGCTGTGGAGGTACAACACGGATTACTTAAGGGCATATGGCATTAAGCAAGCCCAGTTGGACGTGTTTAGGCTAATGCTCCAAACCTTAAGTGATGACCAGTTGAACAGGGGATTGAGGGCTAGGATACTAACCGAGGAGGAGGTGCTGGAGATCTCCGAGAAGGGTGACTTAAACCTAAGCGGCCTCAGGAAGCTGACCATAGCCCTAAGGCTACTTAAGGTACCTGACGTGGCTAGGAAGTTATCACTGGCATTGAGGTATATGAATGAGGTTAAGGGCATTTACCTAAATTACCCACAGGACCCAGGCAACTTGGATAACTGGCTTGTGTCACTGGTGGCGAAGTACAATGAGTACAGGCTTAAGTTAAAGCTACCACCCCAGTCAATCTAGGTTGACTGGCTGGAAAGGTTAATTAATGGTACTGAACATAGGCTTTAACATGGATCATAGGGGTGAGTTGGTAAGGTACTTCATGGAGTCTTATATTAGGGGTTTGAACACTTTAATGGGAGGAAACGCTAGCATTAAAGTTGGGGACTACGTGCTAATAACCCCAAGTGGAGTCCCTAAGACTGAGTTAAGTGAGGGGGATTTAGTTAAGCTTTCATTAAATGGTAACGTTCTTGAAGGCTCCAGGAAGCCATCAACAGAGTGGAGGATGCACCTAGCCGTATACAGGGTTAGTAATTACCTGGCAGTGTTCCATGCTCATGCGCCATCGGTAATAGCACTTTACCTAGCAGGGCTGAGACTTGATCTTAACAGCGTTAGTGAGGCTAGGTCATACATACGCAGGGTTGATGAAGTAGACTTCATTGAACCGGGCACCCAGGAATTAGCCGATGAAGTCTCAGCTAGAATTAAGGATGGCGCAGACTTGGTGGTGCTTAGGAACCATGGGGTTGTGGCTGTGGGTTACTCCCTACCTGAGGCTTTAAATAAGGTCGAGGTTGCTGAGGATACTGCGAGGATACTTTTAAGCGTACGATGTTTAAAGCCTAGAGATTAAATACAGCATAGTTATCCCAATCAGATTCATAATCATTATCGCCAGTATAGGTAATGCCACAGAAGGCCCCATGCCCATCATCATCCAACCATAGTATGTTATGGTCATGAGTATGCTCTCCACTAGGAATACTGATGATGCACCTATTAATATCTTACCAGTTCTTGTAAACCCTATGCCCATGTAGTTCCTAACCATAAGGCCGAGTAACACAGCTTGAACCAGTGAAATAGTTATGTTGATAAACCAAAGGTAACCCATACTAAGTCACCTCTCACCCTTATTAGCCCTAGGCATTATTAACCTAACCACATCCTCAAGCACACCCCATCTATCATTAAGGTAATCGCTGATTAGGTAGGGTGCGCCATAACCCTCACCAGCCTTAGTAACTAGCCCATTCCTCTCCAATATCTCAAGGTGGTAAATTACCGTCCTATAATTAACATTAAGGATCTTAGCCAATTGATTAGGGTTCATTGGCCTCTCCCTAAGGGTTGAGAGTATTCTGTATCTCATTAACCCACCCCTAGACCCACCTATTAGCCATATCAACAATCTTTTCAAATCCTTATCATAACTAACCATTACCATTCTGCTACTAGCCAATAGTTTATAAGCATTTATCCTCTTCATTCGAAGTCCTTCAATAGGTGAATCCTAATAAACCTTTTTAAAAATCTATTGCGAATCCGCAGTCAGCCTATATGGTTCTTGAATTCCCATGAACATTATGAACCCTGTTAGATTTATAATAAAAACTGAATAAAGGATATATTTAGCCACGTAACACGGCGCCTTGATTGGTATGGATGTTAGGTCTGTGGGTTTGGTTGTGGCTGTGGTGTTGGCTGTGGTGGGGTTTGGGTTGGCTGGTTACTTTGCGGTTAAGCCACCTATGAGGGTTACCGTGACGACAACCATGCCAACCACAGTAACAACCACAACAACAATACCAACAACAACCACAGTAACAACAACAGCAACCACCACTGCAACAACCACGGCAACTGTTACCGCTGCGGTAACCACCACTACGACAATGGTCTCTACAACAACAGCTTATCAACCAGCAACTATGACACCTGAGCTTATCCCGGTGGCCTCCAGTTCAGTAATAGTGGACGCTGCTAAGGGAGCCACATTAAGGTTAGGTAACATTATAGTTATAATTAGGCCTGGGACATACGTAATGGCTCCAAGTGGGCGGATGCTAAGCACCTACAACTTCTCGATAATAGATTATGAGCCTGTTTGGGTAGGCAGTCCACCAATGACTAATGAGGAGCCTGTATTCGCCTTCGCGTATGCCGTTAATGGTCATGTGTCACCAGGTTACACCTTCGTTAACCAGGAGGGTAAACCATATGCAGTGGTCACCGTTGTTAGAGTTCCAGGCACGTGGACAACTTGGACTTGGCTTGGCTTTATGCAGGAGCCAAATGGCACACTGGTGGGTGGTAAATACGCCTTCATTGATTCATGGGATTACGCAGGCTCTGGGTTATTCGTCAATTACCAGTTCGTTAAGCCAGTTCCCTGGATATTCGTCAACACCGGTATGCCAGCAATGTCACCAGTTACTTACACTGAGCCAACCACGCCTAGTTCAAGTGAAGTAACCACCATGGAGCCTGAGCTGATACCAGTGGGCATCGGGACAATAACCGTTAACGCAACCAAGGGAGGCGCTGTTGCTGTCGGTAACCTGCTAGCCATAATACTACCTGGCACCTACGTTAAGACTCCCAGTGGCCAAATACTAAGCACCTATAACTTTAGTCTAGTTTACCAAGCCGTGATGAACATACCACCTCTAAATGAAAGTGGGATATACTATTGGCCAGTGTTCTCCTACGCCTTCGCAGTTAACAACCAGATTAGCGTGGGGTATACCTTCGTTAATGCAAGCGGATCCCCAGTACCAGTGCTCACAGTGGCCTTCTTGCCGCCTTGGTTCACATCATGGACCTGGTTGGGCTATAGCCAACTGCCAGATGGTGCATTGCTGGGTGGTAAGTATACGTTTCCGAACTCATGGATACCCGGGGATGATTACATAGTAAATGTGGTGTTCATTAAACCAGTACCATGGGTGTTCTTGGCCGTGGAGCACGGTTACGTGAACATGACCGATAGCATGATGCAACCTTCGACTACCACTACAACGTCTACCACCACCTCAACAACCACAACTACTACCACTTCGGCTCCCCCAGTTTGGGGCTAAGTAGCTAAAAACTGAGGGTTTAATAAGGGTCAAAACTATTTTTCTTTATTCACTTAACCTATGTCATGCCCTTTTTATGTCCTCGTATGTCTTCGTAGTAATTGTATCGACTTATCTAGGATTATCCTGGCTAACTCTCTCTTATGAAGTGGCCCAACCTTGGTGAAGGTTCCATCCGGTTCGATTATTATGTATGAGTCAGTTAATGTACCAAAGCCAGTCCTAGGCCCCACCCTATGGGCTATGGCTAGGTCCCAAGCTCCGTTCCTCATCCTACTCAGCGCCCTCTCGATGAGACCCCCTTCATCAACGTTAACCTCTGCCTTATAACCAACCACAATGGTGTCCCTTGACTCCCTCTTAGCATCGTTAACTATCTTAGGAGCCCTAATCAGGGTTATGTTGACTACGTCTAGGTTACTGTCTAACTTCCCGGTAACCCTTCCCTTAACGTAGAAGTCTAGCGGTGCCGCTGCGAATATGGCTACGTCAATGTGGTTGCTCCTAAGTATCCTCAGAACAGCCTCATGCATTTCGACGACACTCATCACCTTAACTACATTAACATTACTGGGGTACTTCACGTCGACCGGTCCAGAGACCACGAAGACATTGGCTCCCCTGGCTGCGGCTTCCCTAGCTATGAAGTAACCTGTTAATCCACTACTGGGCGTGGTAATGTACTTAACATCATCGATGTGTTCCCTGGTCGGCCCTGAGGTAACCAACACGCTTAACCCGCTCATATCCCTAGGCGCCAGTAGATCTATGGTTGATTCAACAATCTCCTCAACGGGCGGTAACTTAGCCTTATACTCCTCCACAACAGGGTCAAGCACCTTGATCCCAAGGGCCCTAAGCCTACTAACATTACCCTGAACAATTGGGTTATTCCACATGCCGATGTTCATCGCTGGGACAACCATTATTGGTTTACCCACCCCCAGTGCAACTGCTAGGCACAGTAATGGTGCGTTATCAGTGATGCCATTGGCTAACTTACCTATTAGATTCGCCGTAGCCGGAACGGCCACTAACGCATCGGCGCTTGCGCACTCCCTCACGTGCTCAGCATAGCCACTTAACCTGACCAATGGCCTATGCCCAGTGGCCCACTGCATGATCATTGGGCTTAGTAGTTTAGCCGCTGTCCTACTCATGAGAACGGATACGTAAGCTCCATGCCTAATCAGCCCCCTAGCAACATCAGGAACCTTATATATTGAAATGCTGCCAGTCATCACAAGCATAACCCTTTTACCCATCAGTAGCCTGCTTAAACTACCCCTTATGGCCTCAGCATCCTCACCCATAACGCACCTAAGTAATCAGTAGATACACAGTATTTAAAAAATCATGCACTTCCCCAATTAAGTCGGTAAGACAGGGGTAATTTGACGTATCAGTGGGCTAAATTAGGTTCTGTAATCATTAACATGCCCAATTATGGAGATTAGGCTTATTAGACTCTCCGCTGTTAAAAGTGAACTATGATAAGTACTGATGGCATCTTAATAACGCTAGCCTTAATCATATTAATAGGTTATGTTGGTGATTACCTATTCAGGTTAACCAGAATACCTGAGGCTGTAATACTGATGTTAATTGGGCTACTACTCGTGCCCATGAGTCATGTCGTGCCTACGAAGTACGTTGCGTTACTTAGGAACTTAGCCCCATTATTCGGCGATATAGCCCTAGTGATGATCATGTTTGATGGTGGCCGTAGGATAAGCTTCAGGACGCCTATCTCGTCCAGTGGCCTTGGCCTGGCACTTGCGGTGCTTGACGTTGTAATGCCCTCGGCGTTATTGGCGGTGGTGATGAATTCATTCTTAGGTTGGCCACTGGTCTACGGTGCAATACTTGGTGCTATACTCAGTGAAACAACCACAACGGTGATAATACCAGTAGCCACCAGGTTATCCATAAGTGACTTAATGTACAACACCATTGTGGTTGAGGCGACGTTCAACTCGGTGGTATCCATACTGCTCTTCTACCTCCTCACAATACTACTAACAGGCCAGTTCTCGGCCCTATCCTACACCAGGTATGTCATATCGTACTTCAGCATAGCCGTGTTCCTAGGCCTAATCACGGGCATACTATGGTTACTGGCCTTGAGCTGGATTAGAAGCGCAAAGGCCTACGTGGTTACGATAGGCATTGCCTTCCTACTATATGGCGTGGTTGACCTACTCGGCGGCGCGGCCGTGGTTGCCGTCTTAATATTTGCAGTGATCATAGGGAACCATGATGTGATAAGTGATTACTTCGGTTTAAGGTTAAACATCGATGAGGAGAGACTTAATATTGTTGAGGGTGAGCTTGAATTCCTGGTCAGGACGTTCTTCTACGTCTTAATAGGCATGATATCAATAATCTCACTATACTACGCCATACTAGCCATGGCTATTACTGGTGTCCTCCTGGCAATTAGGTACATTGAGGTTTACTCCATTGTGAGGGATAGTAGATTCTCAACATTGCTCTTTGCCTTAGCCCCAAGGGGCTTAACAGCGGCTGTATTGGCCAGCATTTTCCTAAACATGGGCTACAACCCATATTCAACCTATGTGTTTCTGGTCACCTTTATGGTTATAATATTTACGAACATAATATCGAGCGGCCTATTATCACTCATAGTTAAGGAAAAGGTTAAGAGCGAGGAACAGGAGATGAAGGGCTAATTTTAACCTTAGGTCAAGTAACATCCACGGCCTTACCATTCTAGGGCTGGAAGCCATCAGCAGGATAACCACCATGTAATCGCTTCGAGAGGCATATCCGCATGGAAAGGTTTTTAACGTGAATTAGGCCTAGGTGATTAATGGGTATTCCTGGCGAGACTGAGCAGAGGATAGTTTGCCCATACTGCGGTTTAACGGACTGGGTCCTTGTTCAACCAGTTAATAGGAGAGATAGCAGAGGATCCTTGATCAGCGTCATGCTTTGCAGGTGCAATAACTGCGGTAGGGTTTTCTACGTGTTTAAATATAGGTTCAGGACTATAACGTACAAACTTGAGGACCTAGTTGCCTAATAATTAACATTAATGTTTACGATAATTCACGTTAACAAGCAATTATAAAACATGGTTAAAAAGAGAAAATCCCAAAATCTAAGAGTAAAGTTTATATTGGTGGCTGCGCAGAGACTCTAATGCCAGAAATACCACTAGCCCCCATAGAGAGGATATTTAAGAAGGCAGGGGCGGAGAGGGTTGGTGAGGACGCAATCATAGCCTTGAGGGATGTCCTCGAGAACGTTGCCTATGAGGTGTCGGTTAAGAGCATTGAGCTGGCTAAACATGCCGGTAGAAAAACGGTAAGCGCTGATGATGTTAAGGCTGTTGTGAGGATATTCAAGTGCATTAACCTATCATGAGCATGTCCATTAGGGTACCGTACGTACCAACACCGACTAGTGTAGCCATTGATATAATTAGGAGGGTTAACCCACGGCCAGGTGAGGTTATTGTTGATGCAGGCGCAGGCGAGTGTAACGTGGTTATTGCAGCTGCGAAACAATTCAACCTGGTGGGTTTAGGCATAGAAAAGGACCCACTGCTGGTTAAGAGATGCCTAGAGAGGATTAGTGAGGAGAGGCTTTACGGTAAGGTTTACGTTGTCTGGGGTGACATATTTAAGTTCAACTACTCCATAGCCGACATAGTCTACCTATATCTTGGCACTGATGTGAATAGGGAACTTGCGCCAATGCTGCTCAGCACATTGAGGAAGGGATCAAGGGTTGTTTCACATGACTTCGAGATACCTGGGTACAAACCCATTGAGTCCGGGGTGGTTAAGGGTCCCCTAAGGGAGCATAGGTACTATGTTTACGTTAAATGAATGTGCCCTACTGAGGCATGGCAGTACCGTGGTCTAATCCTTAAAACCTACCTCCTTCATTAACCCAGTGCGGAGTCTCCCTGCTGATCCTGGCCTTCATCGTTAAACTTAGTTTCAAGGATCCTCCTAATCAACGCCGCGTTTGATGGCGTAAGCCCACTTACCTTAAAGCGCCACTGCCTGAAGTTAACCAGTGCATTAAGCGGTGTGCCATATATCTTAAGTAGTTTAATCGCCCTCTTAACCCCTATTCCAGGTAGTGATGATAAGAGTGAGACCTGCGCATCCCTTATCGAACCTGCCTTCCTCTTGTTGCCCATAACTTTAACTAAGCCGCGTGATGATGTTGATAGCGAGTAGAGTAGGTAAGCGGTGTCCTCCTCATCCCTACTCCACAGTAGCCTAACCCCACCCCTAGCCAACCTAACCAAGGCACCCATAACGGAATTCTCACTAATACCCCTAACCTTAATGGCCCCCCATAGGTCACCCTCGATTACCACGTATGGCTCCTGGTAAGCCTCAACCAGTTCACTTGCCTGCTGGAAGAGCCTCCCATCAATTATTGAGTTTATGAAATCCATGGCCCTCTTCCGTTCAACTGCCACATCACTTGAGATCACGTAGTCACCTACGGCTAAGGTGGAGACCACAACCTCGCATCCAAGCCCCTTAACAGCCTTAACAACCGCCTGCCCCGTCACATACTCCCTGGAATCCACAACCACGACACAGTTCAAATGAGGTCAAATTACGCGTATGGTGCTGGTTTAAATAGCTTAATCGCTTAAATTGATGCATTGCCATTGGTTTTCAGTATTGAGCACTAATCATAACCTAGGAAATGAGGTTGGAGCCCCGGCCGGGATTCGAACCCGGGACCTCCTCATTACCAGTGAGGCGCTCCGCCAGGCTGAGCTACCGGGGCTATGCCCTTGCATTATCAATGCTCATTTTTTAAGTTTTTCCCATTAATAATGCAGGGTGGGCGGTAATGGTTAAAAACAGGTTAATGGTAACTGAGTTTGAAGATAACCCGCATTTGAATATCAGCCTTAGCCGAATAGTGATGCAAGACTTTCGAGGGTTTCCTCCTCCTTCTTCTCCTCAGCCTTCTTCTCCTCCGCCTTAGCCTCAGCCGGCTTAGCCTCAGCTGCCTGTGGTGCCGCCTGCTGTGGGGCGGCTGGTGCAGCCGCCGGTAAAGCCACCGCGGACTTTATAGCCTCATCGATGTTAACCTCCTTAACCGCTGATACAAGGGCCTTAACCTTAACCTCATCAACCTGTATCCCAACTGACTGAAGAACCTTCGTTACGTTATCCTCCGTTATTGGTTGCTTGGCGTAGTGCAGTAGTAATGCCGCGTATACGTACTCCATAATCACCTTCACTGATTAGCCTTTTTAAAGCTAACCTCAATGGCCTCGGGTACTATTTATTACTATATATTATATATTTGATTATATTAACTTAAGAGAAAGATTTATAAAACTTAGCTAACAAGCCTCACGGTAGGTATGCGTACGGTAATTAGTGATACGAAGGACTTGATAATATTAGGTAGGGGTGGGCAGGGTGGGGTAACTGCAGCTAGGATAATAGTATCAGCGGCGGTTAAGGATGGTAAGTGGGGGCAGGCAATACCTGAATTCGGCGCTGAGAGGAGAGGGGCTGTTGTGAAGTCCTACGCCAGGATATCGAGCACACCCATTATGATGCATAGTGGGGTTAAGAGGGCCGATATACTCCTAGTACTCTCACCTGACCTGATAAACCTAGTTAATCTAAGCAGCCTATTGAAGGGCTCCGACTCAGTGCTGATTATCAATTCACCCACCCCAGTCAAACTGGGTTACAGGGCGTACTGGGTTGATGCAACTGAGATAAGTGAGAAGTTGGGCTTAGTCATGGCCGGTTGGCACATAGTCAGCACCCCTATGCTGGGTGCCTTAGTTAAGGTCACAGGTATAGTTACGCTTAATTCACTTATTTCCTCGCTGGGTGAATTAATAGGTAGGGGTGACTACGTTAAGTTGAATATTGAGGCTGTTAAGATGGGGTACAGTATGGTTAAGGGTGAATAGTCATGAGTAGTGTAAGTAGTAAGTACGTTAAGTACATATTGTCAAGGCCAATGGCTGGTGCTGGTGGTAAGACAGGTACATGGAGGGTTCATAGGCCTGTTATTAATGCTGAAAGATGCATTAAGTGCGGTTTATGCTGGCTCTACTGCCCTGAAAATGCCATAGATTGGCTTGAGAATAAGACGGTTACCGTGGATTACGACTACTGTAAGGGTTGTGGAATATGCTCAGATGTGTGTCCAGTTGGGGCAGTAACCATGGTTAAGGAGGGGGTGATTTAGGTGATTAACCAGAGCCAAGTATCGGGCAGGGGGATTAGGAGAATCATGGTTGGTGACCATGCCGTGGCTGAGGCTGTCAAGCTGGCTAGGGTTAACGTCATATCTGCATACCCAATAACACCCCAAACCCTCATAGTTGAGAGGCTTAGTGAAATGGTCGATAGAGGTGAATTAAAGGCCGACTTCATTAGAGTTGAGAGCGAATTCTCGGCCCTAGCCTCAGTTTACGGGGCAGCGGCAGCGGGGGCTAGGGCATTCACCGCAACCTCAAGCCACGGCCTATTCTACATGTATGAAATGCTGTGGTGGGCAGCAGCATCAAGACTACCCCTAGTTATGGCTGTTGTGACTAGGGCACTTGGGCCACCCTGGAACATCCACGATGAGCACACTGACATATTGGCGATTAGAGATAGCGGGTGGATAATAGGCATGGCGTCGGATGTGCAGGAGGTCTTCGACATGACCTTAACTGCATTTAAACTAAGTGAGGACGAGAGGGTGCTATTGCCCGTGGCGATTGGACTAGATGGCTTCGTACTTAGCCACACAACCGAGCCGCTTTACATACCAAGCCAGGAGGATGTTGACTCCTGGCTCCCACCAAGAAACCCCAAGGTACCCTATGTCATTGAACCTGGTGGTGAACCAATAACATTAGGTAACCTGCCCAGGATGGACGTGTACCATGAATTGCATAGGGCATACATGGATGAGGCAATGAATGAGGCTAAGAACGTAATTCACGAGGTCTACGGTGAATACGGCAAACTAACCGGGAAATACTATGAGCCACTAGTTGAATGCTACAGGTGCAGTGATGCAAAGTACGTGGCAGTCACCATGGGTGCGTGGAGTGGGGATGCAAAGGTTGCCGTGGATGAACTGAGGGATAGTGGGTATCCCATTGGGTTAATTAGAATCAGGTACATTAGGCCATTCCCAGAGGAGAAGCTGGAAACTTACATTAACGGGGTTAGGGGGGTCATAGTCTTTGATAGGGACTACTCAGTAGGCTTTGGAGGCGTGTTGGCCGGTGAATTAATGGGCCTAGTGCCGAGTAATGTGTCGTTTAAGGGTGTTATAGCTGGGTTAGGTGGCGTTGACGTATCACCCAGCGACTTCCGCAACGTAATGGTGAGCTTCGTAAACGATGTTGAGCGTGATGGTTACCTCAGGGTTAGGAAGTGGTGGTACATACCTAGTGTTAATGGGGGTGATTAACAATGGTCACGATAAATGAACTGCACAGGTACGGCAGAACCAAGCTAATAATGCCAGGTACATCAGCCTGCCCCGGTTGTCCACTTCAACTAGGCATGAGATACCTGGCCATGGCGCTTGACGCCAGGTTCGCAATGGTCATACCGGCAGGCTGCTCAAGCGTAATACCTGGTGCAGCACCATACACAGCGTTCACGGTACCAGTTATGCATGTACCATTTGCCTCAAGCCCAGCCGTGGCCAGTGGGTTAAGGAGGGCTCTTAGGATTAGGGGTGTTGATGGGCCTGTTGTTGTGTGGGCTGGTGATGGTGCATCAGCCGATATAGGCTTTGCATCCCTGAGCGGGTCGGCGTATAGAAATGAGGACATAATATACATTTTAGCCGATAATGAAGCCTACATGAATACGGGCATCCAAGCCAGTGGGACAACTCCCCCAAAGGCCTGGACCACGACATCACCCAGGGGGAAGACTGAGGGTAGGAAGGACATGTCCTTAATAATGATTATGCATAACGTGCCTTATGTGGCCACGGCCAGCATAGCCTACCCAATGGACTTCATAGATAAGGTCCGGAGGGCGGCTTCAATTAGGGGCTTCAGGTTCATACATCTACATGCACCATGCCCACCTGGCTGGAAATTCCCAGACAACTACACGGTGAGGGTAGCTAGGCTAGCTGTGGAGACCGGCATGTGGATACTTTGGGAGTATAACCAAGGTAAGTTAACCATTAGTTCACCAAGTGTACCCTATAAGGATAAGGGTAGGCGTAAACCCATTGAAGAATACCTTAAGCTTCAAGGTAGGTTCAGTCATCTAACAAAGGAGGATGTTGAGGTGATTAAGGCTAACGTCGACAAGCAATGGGACCTGATTATCAGGCTTACGGAAATTTACAGGTAAGTGATCGTGGCCCTTTTTCTAAGGTACTGACCTTTAATAATCGTTGGATTAATTAACTCACAACTCCTTAAGCTTGGTACTTAATCATTGCAGCATGTACATTAAGCTTTTAAACAGGTAAAACCTAAGTGTGGATAATGAGGGCTATTGTTGTTAAGCCTCCTAAACCTGGGGTTGAGTTTAGGGATCTAAGCCAAGTCATTAGGCATGGTTCAGGTACCGTTAAAGTAAGGATAATTGAGAACGGCATATGTGGCTCGGATAGGGAGATTGTGAGGGGTGAATTGGCCACTGCAAGGCCCCCTGAGGGTAAGGATTGGCTGGTGCTGGGCCATGAGGCGCTGGGTGTTGTTGAGGAGTCTAAGGACCCAAGGTTTAGGCAAGGTGACTTAGTCATGCCTATTAATAGGAGGAGTTACCATGGCAAGTGCCTTAATTGCCTGGTTGGTAGGCCAGACTTCTGTGAAGCTAATGAATTCGTCGAGGCCGGTATGGTGGGTATGGATGGCTTCATGGTTGAGTACTTCTACGACGACCCAAAGTACCTGGTTAAGGTACCCCCCAGTATAGCTGACATAGCCATCCTAGCCCAACCCCTCTCAGACTTGGAGAAGTCCGTTGAGGAGATACTTAACATTCAAAGGAGGCTCATTTGGACATGCGACGATGGGACGTACAACTGCAGGAGGGCCATAGTTTTCGGGTCAGGTTCAACAGGGATACTCATATCGCTCCTGTTAAGGACAGTGGGCTTTGAGGTCTACGTGGCTAATAGGAGGGATCCCCTTGAGAATGAGGCTAAGATAACCGAGGAGGCTGGTATAACGTACATTAATTACTCCGTTGAGGGTTTAGATAAGCTTAAGCAAATGGGCTTCGACCTAGTGGTGGATACCACCGGGGCATCGGCATCGTTAATAGGGCATGAGGTTGAGATGCTTAAGCCTAATGGGGTTCTCGGCCTATTTGGCTTCCCATCAGAGGGGGCGTTAACGTTGAGCCATGAAGTCATACAGAGGTTCATATATAAATCAAATGTAATAGTTGGGTTGATAAATGGCCAGAAGCCCCACTTCCAACAGGCCCTAGCACACCTAGCACAGTGGAAGGCAACCTGGCCTGGGGTGGTTAGTAGGTTGATAACCAGGGTCGTTAATGTTAATGATGAAAAGGAGGTCATTCAGGTGCTTAACCATAAGGAGAAGGGTGAAATAAAGGTTAAGATAAGGTGGGGTCAGTGAAGGTGCATTAATTAAACGCACTAGGCCATGTTCACTTAATCTCCCTGGGCCTTTCACCAAGCTTATATTCAATAACCTTAATCAGTAGGTTAAGAATCTTAATGTAAGGCTGCTTAACCCTAGTTACAAGCATGCCAGCCCCTGAATGGCCACCGCCTTCGCCGTTTAGCTGACTGGCCAGTTCACCCAACACTGCCGCTACGTCGAAGTTCCTTGAGCGTGCCACCACCCTGAGTTCGTCGCCATGGTCAGAGACTACGAATGCTGCATCACACCCCAGTTCAAGTAACCTACTGGCCACTAAACCTTCATACGCATTCACGTTAGTCACGCACATTACCATTGACCTAACCCTATACGGCACCACCCTCATAGAACCCTTGATTAACGCTATCTTAGCTGATTCATCAAGCTCCCTGGTCAGTATGGCCAAGGCATCGCTATAGTTAATTGGGCTTATACCTAGGAGCCAGGCAACGGTTTCGAAGGTTCTCTGGGTGGCTCTACTGAACCTATTAGTCTCGTTCACTATAGCTATCAACGCTAATTTAGCCATTAGGTCACTTGGCCTATAGCCAAGCTCCCTCAAAACGTTGACGACGAGCTCAACTGTTGATGGTGATGTAGGGTCTATGAACTCTAGGTCACCCCTAAATCCCCTAACCTCATGATGATCAAACACAACTAACCTACCTCCACTACACACTTCAATACCTAACTGGCTCCTATTCGCTACATCAAACATTATCGTTAAGTCCCCGCAGCCGCACTCCTGGCTACTAGGCAGCTCAATGCCCAGTCTCTCAAGTACCTGCCTAGTTTCCCTATCCACCTTACCGTGGTAGGTTAGGCAGTTTGGTTTACTCAAGCCATTTAAGTAATCCCTAAACAGAAGTGCAGATGTGAATGAATCCAAGTCAGGGCTTCTGTGGGTTACTAGTGTTATGCTCTTCGAATCCGCAATCATCCTGCTAAATTCATTTATCATTAAACTGGAGTTGGGTTAATGTTTAAAAATCAAACTCAGTAATACAAGTGTGGTAGCTTTTACAGAGGCTGAAATTAAGGACTACGTTAAGGTACTTAACGATAGGGTGATAAGGTTAAGGGAATTGACAACCAAGGTAAGTTCAGGGTTAACGAAGGTTAATACTAATCCTAGTTCACCAAGTGTACTTAGGTTCGAGGGTAATGAAATCTACATAGTTAATGGTAGTGACGAAGAGCAGTTGGCAGGCGCATTAAGGCTCATACTTGAACTTGCTGATCTTCAAGAGAAGGTGTATTCACTAGTTGGTAACGACTTAAATAAGGTTATTGATGAAAACGTTAAGGTAGCTGTAGTTGAACCACTAGGCTTACCTACAAGAATACTCCTGGTGCCCAGCAATGTTACCAATAATAAGTAAGGTTAATCAGTTGCACGACTATAGATTGGAGATTGAGAAGCTATACACAGCAATCAGTGTTGAACCACTTGGCATTGACCAGGGGGTGGTTGATACAGTAACCAAGTTAATTACGAAGATTAAGCATGGTGAAAAAATGTTAATTAAGGGCAGTGGCAGGGTTCTCAGGGTTGGTGACGTGGATGTTGTGATTGCAGATACGGCAAGTATAATGAACAATTATATGAAAATGTACAGGGTGTATGCAGAGAATGTGATGAGAATAAGTAGAGTGATTGAGAGTTTAATTGGTGGTGATGCATTAGCATACATAGACCCATTCAACGGCTTAGCAACCATATTAATGAACATTAACCTTAAATCCTCATTAACGGATACTGGGTCACTAAGTAATGTGGTTGATATACTAAGTAAGCTCAACGCAACTACAATTGAAAGAAAAGCCGAGACAGAGGTCGGTGAGTATTCGAATATTGATCTTACAAGTTTAATGAGTACATTATCAGGTATGTCAAATTCAGTATACGTCGACATTAGTGATGAGGCATATTACATAGTTAAAAATTACTTAAATGCTAGGCTAAACAATAGTTCTCATTAGCAGGTTTATGAGTTTGCTGTATTTTTGCTTAGATTTGAGTCGTATTTTTAACTGGAACTGGTTCTGTCTTCCTCGTCACTCTCCTCTTCCTCCTCCCCAGGCAGTTTCATCAACCTGATTTCTCTCTTAGCCACTTGTTCAGTTAGCTTATCCTTGAGCCTGTCTATAAGTTCATCAACTACCGCTAATACCCTTTTCGACGCCTCAATGTCAGGGTATTTAAGTAGGAATGGAATACCTTGGTTATTAGCCTCGCTTATGCGTGGATCCAGTGGTATCTCGCCTAGGAATGGTACATTAGCCGCCTCAGCTATGCGTTTTCCCTCAGGTTCACCGAATATGTAGTAAGTCTTACCCGTGTCTGGGCAGGTGAAGCAGCACATGTTCTCAATTACACCAATAACAGGCACCTTAACCTTCCTAGAGAAGTCAATGGCTCTTTTAACAATCCTACCTGAAACATCACCCGGCGCAGATACAACTATGCTACCTGTTAATTGACCACTCAAGGCTTGGGCTACGGTTAATGGTGCATCGCCTGTGCCGGGTGGTAGGTCAATGAGCATTACATCAAGGTTACCCCAATCAACCTTGGATAGAAAGTCCTCAATGGCTTTACCGACTAATACTCCCCTCCAGATCACGGCCGTGTCCTCGCTTGGGAGTAGGAAGTCTATTGAAACGATTTTAATGTTTAATGGCCCATTAGCAGGTATTATCAAATCCCTCTTATCATCATAGTAAAGTGGGCTACCCACTAGGCCAAACAGCTTAGGTATAGTGGGGCCATATATGTCGGCGTCAAGGATCCCAACCTTCAAGCCCCTTAATGCGAAGCCTGTTGCTAATGATGCCGTTACTAGGCTTTTACCAACACCACCCTTACCACTCATGACCGCTAACTTAACCTTAACATTACTAAGGCTAGAGCTAAGCCTTATCTGCTGTCTCTGGGCCTGCTGAACATTAACATGAACATCAGGTTTACTGCCCATTAGTTTAACAAGCCTATTCAAACCCCTTATAAATCCTTCCATGCGCAGAAACCATTAGCGCAGCCACGCTGCGAATGCGATTGATTGAAGGAGTATTTTAATTCTTAGTTGCTGGGTTGAGGCTCATAGCCTATTTTACATCAACTTCCCTAGGGCTGACAGCGAGCTAAATAATCATGGGACCCCCATGAAGGATATTGAGGAAACCAGAGAGTAAACCCAGTTACACCTTAACTCCCCATCCATAAGGTTAAGGATCCATTAGTAGAGGGAGAAAAACTTAAAAAATAATGTAGCCACCATTGTTAATGAGGGCCCGTAGCTTAGCCTGGTAAAAGCGCCCGGCTGATAACCGGGAGAACGTGGGTTCAAATCCCACCGGGCCCACTAATCCATACATAGTGTTTATGACATTGATTTTCTTAAGCGTAACCGGGTTTACGTAATGGTACATCTACCTAGCAATCCAGTAGGAGATACGGCAGGTGGCTAAAATAAAATGGTAGTGTTAGTAGGTTCGACTTTACGAAATTGAAGTAGATTTTTATTGTTTTTCCTTAGTAATGTTTTTAAGTTTATGTTCTTTGCCCGTGTTATGGTTCTTGAGTTTCTGCGTTTGGCCGTGGTTCATGATGATTGGTCTAGGTTCACGGAGAGTATTGACGCCTTTGTTGATGTAGCTTCCTCAATACCCATTGCTGGTACTGGTGTTAAGAGGTCTATCCTTGTTGTTTCATCGCCTAGGCTTGTTGAGGTTAAGCGTTTAATGGGTTTGGTTAGGGGGTTTAGGGGTGTTAAGTCCGTTGGGTTGGTTAGTAGGTATGCTGCTAGGAATAATGTGGTTGTCGTTTTAAGCACGGTTAGGTTGTTTAGAGGTGGTGTTCTTAGTGCTGTCCTTAATCATGGTTCATACTACTATAGGGAGTTTATTCAAGGTGGTTTAGAGTACTGGTTCGTGGTGACTGGTGATGCAGGTGGCCTTATCAGTGAGTTGAGGGAGCGTGCTGACGTTAAGGTTATTGAGCATGTTGATGCCCTAGATGCCGCTAGGCGTATTGGTAGGGTGAGTTTGACGAGAAGGGAGTTGGATGTGCTTAAGGCTGCATACGATGCAGGCTACTTTAATTGGCCTAGGGATTATGGTGTCAACTTTATTGCAGGTAGGCTGGGTGTTAGTAAGACAACGTTGATGCAGGAGTTGAGGAGTGTTATTAGGAAGCTTGCTGAGAGGGAGCTTAACAGGTGGGATTACCTAGTTTAACCATCCAATACCTACCATGGTTAAACTTTATGTTTAAATAATACCATTGGGCCAGGGTTTTTGGTGGTTTGGGTGGTTTGCCCCCAGTGCATATTTAGGTTGAGGAGGTTTGTTGGGGTTGTTCAAGACCCGCCAAGTTTTGAGCCTGGCTCCTGGAGGGGTGCCGGTGACTTGCTTATTGACCCCGTTAACCGTGAGTACTGGTTGACCAGTAGGCCTAGGGTTGCTGGGCCTAGGGGTACTGGTGTTGAGGTTTGGTACTCAAACAACGGTGAGCAGTATACCCTCGTCAGCTTCCTGCCTAAGGAGGAGGTTGCTAAGATGGCTGGTACTAACGTGCTTAGCATTGAGAATAATCAATTAATCCAAGACCCATTAACCGGTAAATACAATCTATACATGTCACTTGATGTTGGTGGTAGGTGGGAGACTTTCCTAGTCACCTCAGATGACCCACGTGGACCATGGAGCCCAGTGGGCTTCGTCATTAGGACTGACCGTGATTACGATAGTGCTGAGGCTAGGGACTGCACGATAAACGTCATTGACGGTAGGTACATTGCACTATGCAAGGCCGTTAGGCAGGGTGACCACCCCCATGCGTACACTGAGCTATTAACCAGTAAGGATGGTGTGAATTGGGTTAAGTTAGGCCTACCGACGATTGATGGTAAGCCTCAGAGGCCGATGCCGGATGCATTCCTACTAAACGGAGACATAGTACCATCCGCATATGGGCCAATGTTCATAGGCACCGTGACGACCTTCGCCCATAATGCCCATGTCACCAAGTATTTTGGGGCTTATGTGATTGACTTGAAGGGTGTTAACCTTGAGGAGGTTTTTATGGCTGAGTGGAAGCCCGGCTCAATGTACGAACACCCAGAATACCCAATACACACGTACTGCAACGTGGTAAAGGACCCATTCACCAACGAATGGAGGATACTGATAGAGGCAATAGACCCAAGATACACAAAGGAGATTGGAGTCAACACGGAGGTCGACAGAGTACTACAATACAAAGCCAAGGTAACGGAGTAAGTTAACAAGTTTAATGAGTAATGTGGAGAGTTAACTTAAACAATCAACCTATTAATACATAAAAGACGTTAATGTTGATGGATAAGCCAATAGGCATAATACACGGTGTTGATGGTGTTAGGAGGATAAGGTTTAGGGTTTTTGATGATGCATCGGTTTGGATTGGGCAATACGTAGTCACCAGTGAGGGTTACCTATGCAGGGTCTCCAGGGTTGAGAGGAGGAATTACCTAACTGATGACAGGATACTTGCGGAGATGAACAGTTTCGATAGGGTTGAGAGGCTTAAGAAGTATGGGTTCAGCCTGGAGTTAACCTCAACAATAACCCTAGCAGAGGCGTTGGTGATAGGGGTTGTTGATGGGGTGGGGATTAGGCAACCCATGGCCCCACCACGCCTATACACTTATGTTAATGAAGCCTCAAGCGAATTGATAAGTGGGTTAACTGCAATAAACGGTGTATCGATAACTATAGGTGAGGTTAAGGGTAGCAGCATACCAGCCAAGCTGGATGCGGAGAGGCTCACTACTCATCACTGCGCCATACTCGCCTCAACGGGTTCAGGTAAGTCGTGGCTGGCTGGTGTTATTGCCGAGGAGTTGGCCTTAACCGTTAAGATGCCCATCATAATAATAGACCCGCATGGGGAGTACTCCAGTATGCAGTACCCAGCCGTTGATGATCCATCGGCGGAGGAGTTGAGTGAAATGGTTAACATCTATGTGCCTGGTAGGGTTGATACAAGTGAGATAGATAAGTACTACGCCAGTAGGTTCGGTAAGCCGAGGAGGTACGTTAGGGTTGGGGTTAACCCAAGGAACATGCCACTTAGCATACTGGTTAAGCTGCTTAAACACTACTATGGTTTAACCGAGACCCAGAGGAGGCTTCTCGAGGAGGGTTGGCCCTATGACCCATCCTTAGATGCACCATTGACAACAATAGATGAGTTGATTAGTGAGGTCGTTGAGAGGAGCCGTGGCTCGGCGCCTAAGGGTTACGCCGGTGAGTCATCAATATCCTCCCTGGTTTCAAGGCTTAGGGCATTCCTTGAGAACAGGCCATTCTTCATCACCATGTATGGGGAGCACTACGGGGATGAACCAATAAGGCTCCTTGACGTTGAGGGTATGCTCAATAAGCCGGGGATAAACGTAATCGACCTATCAACCCTCGACCTAATGGATCAGCAGGCATTGGTAGCGTTAATGCTTGACATGGTTTTCAACATGGCTAAGAGGAGGCGGATAATGCCGACGTTCATTATAATAGAGGAGGCCCACAACTTCTCACCATCAAAGACACCCTCCATAAGCAAGTCACCGATACTTAGAATAGCTAGGGAGGGTAGGAAGTTTGGGCTTGGTTTATGCATAGTCTCCCAAAGGCCATCCAGGATAGACCCAGACGTCCTCAGTCAATGCATGACTCAAATATTTAAGAGGATGATTAACCCACTTGACCTCAAGTACGTAGCCTCAGTGGCGGAGAACATTTCAGGGGATGAATTATCCACGTTGAAATCTCTCAACCCTGATGAGGCCTACGTCACCGGTATGGCCACCCCAATACCACTTCTAGTTAAGGTTAAAGGTAGGCTAACAAACCACGGTGGCGTAACCAGGTGGTTAGGCAGGTTGGTTGATTCACAGCCTTAATGGCCCTCGTAACTACAAGACTTCTTTAACGACTTGAGAAGCATTAGACGTAATTCCATGGTTGATATTCAACTAATGTGTAGGATAAGGTTATAGAAATAGAGAATATTATTTAGAGTGCTTGAATCCTCTCGTACATTAACCTGAAGCTCCTACCCCTTGGTCTCTCCCTGCTCATTAATGTAACCCAGGCATTAACCAACGCCCTGTATTCAAAGCTTGAGTAGAGGCCGTCTGGGTAGTTGCTGAGCAGTGGGAATCCCGTGGATCTGAGGAAGTTGTAGAGTTCCTCAAGTTCACTGGGCTTAATAACCCTCCTACCAAAGTTAACCCTCCTGCCTGTTACATGCCTCTCTCCACCACCAGGTAAAATAACCTTACCGTAAGCCGCCTTCACCCTCCACGTCGATGAGTCCGTTGAGTGGACGCCAAGTAGTTCAAGGGTTGGCGTTATTGACGGGCTACCTAACCCAAGCACGTGAACCATCCCGTTAAATTCACTAATAACCTTAGCTATGAAGAGTAGCGCCCTCCACCTACTATTCCTAGGTACATTCCTAGTCACCAGTATATACGGTACAAGCCCACCTATAGCCAATTCCCTGGGGTTAAAGTCGATGATCTTCCTCATAACTCTGAAGACCAGTTCTTCATTCTTGTAGTAGTGTATGACGGGGGTTACCTCAATATCCTCACCCTCAAGCAATCTACTTAACCTAGCGTAGGCTTCAATAGTTTTTAGGAATTTCTTAAACGCAGTCTCATCATCATCGGTAGGTAGTGGTGGATAGTCTAGTGATAGGTACCTTGACGCATCCCAAAACCGCAGGTAAACACCGGCAACATCATCAACACCGATTTCAACACCCCTACTTAGGAATTGGTAACCACCTGAATCAACCCACACCTCACCACTATGCTGCAGTAGCGTGTGCAGTGGTGAGTCCCCTGGGGCCTTAACCTTAAGTAGCTCAAAGGCGCTCACCATGGCTGGCACGTTTATTGCACCAATGAAGCTGATCCACGGCTTCGGCACAGCCCTAGGTGGCGTACCCAGCAGAACCTTCACGGGTGACGCAACACGCAGCGCCTTAAAGTTTCACCCCCTTATAGAAAGGTTTTTAACAATAACATTAAATGTTCTCTTAATGCCCACCGTGGGGTTTCGGTTTAGGGCTTATGCTGATGAACAAACGTTGAGGGTGTTAAAGGCCCGGTTGCGGTTGGTGTGCGAGGTTTACAATACCCTACGGTGGGTGGAC